>NZ_JBFUHJ010000014.1:0-54568 GCF_056402455.1 Paenibacillus sp. P4_A7
ACCTTCAACATCGAGCGTATAAGGGCGTTTGCTGAAATCGACACTTTTGACCGAGCCAGTTTTGAACTTAGCGCCAAAGCGTTGTGCTTGCTTACGCATGTTAGACATCAATTCACTGCCCAAAATTCCTTCAGGGAAGCCAGGGAAATTTTCAACCTCAGTTGTTGTTGTCAGTTGACCGCCTGGCTGCCAGCCTTCAATAACTAGCGGCTCCATGTTCGCGCGTGCCAAGTATATAGCTGCCGTTAACCCGGCAGGTCCAGTACCTATAATAATTGTTTTGTGCATAATCTATGTCCTCCATATCAATTAATAATGAATAATAAATCCTATATTAAAATTATTATAAACTAGCCTTTTTGTCAATATCGTTCATGTAACGTTCATCTTCGTGATGTATGCTTATTTTAACAAGTGTGTGCTGTACTGGAGGATTAGATCGATGCCGAAAATATTAGTTGTAGACGATGATGCCAACATTCGCGAGCTGGTTATTCTTTTTTTGAAGAGAGAGGGCTATCAAGGTTATTGAAGCTATGGATGGGATGGATGCGCTGGCCAAGCTGGAGGCGGTTCGCCCGGATTTGGCGATTATTGATATTATGATGCCTCGAAAGGATGGGTGGATGGGCTTGCAGGTGCTAGTTTTACAATGAAGCTGCCGCTAGATCAGACGCAGACGAGGTAATAAGAGGATTATCCTTTTGCGACATGTTGACGGTTGTATGGATAGGCTTGTATAGCGAAATTTGACAAAAAAGGGTATGATGTAGGCAACTAATAAGATTTACGTTATGAAGGAGGGAGCTTTGCGGATGAATAAACAAATACGTAAAGCCATTATTCCTGCAGGGGGATTAGGCACACGATTTTTACCAGCTACGAAAGCGCAGCCGAAGGAAATGCTTCCGCTCATTGATAAGCCAGCCATTCAATATATTGTAGAAGAGGCTGTTCAGTCCGGCATTGAAAGCATCATTATTGTAAGCGGGCGCAACAAGCGGGCGATTGAGGATCATTTTGACAAATCGGCTGAACTGGAATCAGAACTTGAGGAGCGGGGCAATGAGGAAATGCTCTCCATTGTTCGAGATATATCGAATCTAGCGGATATTTATTATGTTCGTCAAAAGGAGCCGCTCGGCCTTGGACATGCCGTGTTATGCGCACGTAGATTCATTGCGGATGAGCCGTTTGCGGTATTGCTCGGTGATGATATATTGAAATCGGACCCGCCATGCTTACGTCAAATGATGGACATTTATGAGCAGCAGCAGTCATCTGTCGTTGCGGTGATGGAGGTTCCTTGGGACCAGACTCACAAATACGGAATCGTTGATATTGAAGCGAATAAGCAAATCGCGCGTGTAAGAGATATTATTGAGAAGCCAGCGCAGGGATCAGCACCTTCCAATTATGCGGTCGTTGGCCGCTATGTGCTGGATCCATTGATTTTTCAACTGTTAGAAAAGGCTAAGCCTGGCAAGGCTGGTGAAATCCAGTTGACGGATAGCTTGCAAGAGTTGAATCGGATTGCGTCCTTAATGGCTTATCGCTTTGATGGAAAGCGACATGATGTTGGCGATAAGCTTGGTTTTGTGCAGGCGACCATTGATTTCGCACTAGAGCGCGAGGATTTGGGAGACGATGTTCGGCGCTATTTAATAGAGCGTTTGAAGGAATCGAACTAATAGGTAAAGCTAATGATTCGTTAACTGACAAAGAGTAAGTCATAACGTACATCACTCAAGGGAGTCGCTTCTAAGCGGCTCCCTTCTTATTTTGATACCTATAAAAGAGCATTGTAGAGCTTTATAGCTAATGTACGTACAAGTCGGCGTTATGTTATACTACAAGCATACAACTAACGAGCTGAGGTGCGAAGTGAAGGAGCAGCAAACGCCTAAATATATACAGTTAAAGCAACATATTTTATCATGGATCGTGACAGCGCAGTTCAAGCCGCATGATAAGCTTCCATCAGAAAACGAAATTAGCAAGCAATTTGAAATGAGTCGTCAAACCGTACGGCAGGCGCTTGGTGATTTAGAGCAAGAGGGATGGCTGTATCGTGAGCAAGGGAAAGGAACGTTCGTGTCAGACCAATCCTTGAAGGAGCGGCGCAGTACATCTCAAGGGATGACTATCGGGATGATTACGACCCATATTTCTGATTATATTTTCCCGCTGATCGTAAGAGGGGTGGAGTCGAGCCTCCGTGCCAAAGGTGCGCGTCTATTGCTTGCAAGTACGGATAACGAGAAGGATAAGGAGAAGGAGAGCCTGGAGTCGATGCTCCGTGAGCCATTGACTGGCCTCATTATTGAGCCGACAAAGAGTGCGGAGGGAAATCCGAACTTTAACTATTTTCTAGCACTAGATGCGCTCAAAATCCCGTATATTATGTTAAATGAGCGATATAGTGACGTCGATGCGCCATGCTTGCGGGTGGACGATGAGGCTGGCGGTTATCGTGCTGCGGAGCATTTGATCAAGCTCGGACATAGCCGAATCGCTGGTTTTTTCAAAACAGATGACTTTCAAGGTGTGCATCGCATGCGAGGCTTTCTAAAGGCTAGTCGCGAATACGGTTTGACCGTACCGCCTGATTGTCTGCTTCGCTATACAACAGAAGAAAAGCTAACGAAGCCTATGGAGTCGTTAGCTGCCATGCTGCTACGAGAGCCCGAACAAAGGCCGACAGCCATTGTATGTTATAACGATGAGTTAGCTGTGAGGATGCTAGATATTGTACGGGTTATCGGACTGTCTGTACCTGAGGATTTGTCGATAGTCGGCTTCGATGATGCGAACTTGGCAACTGCAACAGAAGTGAAGCTGACGACCATTGCGCATCCGAAAACAGAAATGGGAGTAGATGCTGTTGAAATGCTGCTAAGCATGGTTGAGAAAGAACAGAAGCATTCAGTTAAGGATAAGGTATATGACCCGCAGCTTATCATACGTGAATCCACACAACCTCCAGGGCTGCAGCAGTAAGAAGCAACATGTGTGAACTGACATAATTAGGAAGATGTAAAAAAATGCGTGACACACTTGTACGTACAACTTATAATATAAGCGAACGCAAGGCATAGTGTTGTCCGTACGATTGATTACGGACTAACGAATGGATGCAAGCTGGAAGGGAGCGATATATAAATGTTAGAATCGTTAAAGCATGCAGTTTGGGAAGCAAATATGGATCTTCCGAAGTACGGTTTGGTTACTTTTACTTGGGGTAATGTTAGCGGCATTGACAGACAGTCCGGCCATATAGTTATTAAACCAAGCGGTGTCCCGTATGAGGAATTAAAAGTCGAGCAGATGGTTGTCGTTGATTTGGATGGCTGCATTATCGAAGGAAGTCTTCGTCCGTCTTCAGATACGGCAACTCATGTTCAATTATATAAATCGTTCCCTGAAATCGGCGGCATCGTGCACACGCATTCACCATGGGCGACAAGCTGGGCACAGGCAGGAAGATCGATTCCAGCGCTTGGAACTACTCATGGCGACTATTTTTACGGTGAGGTGCCCTGCACTCGCGCAATGACAGAAGCGGAAATTAAAGGCGAATATGAGCTGGAAACCGGGTATGTAATCGTTGAAACATTCAGAAATCATAACATCGATCCTAATCAAGTTCCTTCGGTTCTCGTCAACAGTCATGCACCTTTCTGCTGGGGGAAGGATGCACATAACGCAGTCCATAATGCGATCGTTCTTGAGGAAGTGGCGAAAATAGCGCTGCATACATCACAGTTAAACCCGAACGTTCAGCCAATGGACCAGGATTTGCTAGACCGTCATTATTTACGAAAGCACGGCGCTCACGCCTATTATGGTCAAAAATAAGGGGGACTCGGGTTTATGAGTAAGAAATTTGCTATTGGTGTTGATTATGGAACGCAGTCTGGTCGTGCGGTACTTATTGATTTGTCTGACGGAGCAGAGGTTGCTGAGCATGTTACTCCTTACACGCACCACGTTATTGATGAGAAGCTGCCCATCTCCGGTATAAAGCTTGAGTATGATTGGGCATTGCAGCATCCGCTGGATTATATAGAAGTGTTGGAAGTATCAGTTCCGGCAGTATTGAGGGAATCGGGTATCGAGCCTATCGATGTTATCGGACTCGGAATTGACTTTACCGCTTGTACGATGCTCCCGATTGACGCTACGGGTGAGCCGCTATGTGTGAAGGATATGTATAAGGATAATCCACATAGCTGGGTGAAGCTGTGGAAGCATCACGCTGCTCAGGATGAAGCGAACCTTATTAATGAGCTTGCTGTGAAACGAGGGGAGAAGTGGGTACCCCGTTACGGCGGCAAAATATCATCGGAATGGATGATGGCTAAAGCTTTTCAAATCTTAAATGAAGCACCGGATATTTATGAAAGCGCTGATAAATTTGTGGAAGCAGCCGATTGGGTAATTGGCCAACTGACAGGCAATATCGTTCGCAATAGCTGTACAGCTGGTTACAAAGGGATGTGGCATAAGCGAGAAGGCTACCCAAGCAAAGCGTTTTTCAAAGCGCTTGATCCGCGTCTTGAGAATCTGACAGAAACGAAGCTTCGTGGAGAAGTGGTTCCGCTTGGCTCCAAGGCTGGCGATTTGACAGCTGATATGGCAGCGCGTATTGGTCTAACTACAAGTACAGCGGTTGCTGTAGGGAATATTGATGCACACGCCGGAGTTCCAGGTGTAGGAGTTGTTACACCAGGCAAGCTCGTTATGGCGATGGGGACTTCGATTTGCCATTTGCTTCTAGGTACGGAGGAAAAGGAAGTTGAAGGGATGTGCGGTGTCGTCGAGGACGGGATCATACCTGGCTATTTTGGCTATGAGGCAGGTCAATCGGCGGTAGGCGATATTTTCGAATGGTTTGTGGAAGAGGCTGTACCAGCTTATGTGCTTCAAGAGGCTGAGCGAGCTGGCGAGAATGTACATAGTTATTTGATGCGTAGGGCAGACGAGTTGAAGGTTGGTGAATCTGGCTTACTGGCACTGGATTGGTGGAACGGCAACCGATCAGTTCTTGTGGACACGGATTTGACGGGTACAATCGTTGGTTTGACGCTCCTTACGAAGCCGTGGGAAATTTATCGTGCATTGCTGGAATCGACTGCATTCGGTACACGCAAAATAGTCGAAGCATTCCACAGCAATGGCGTTGAAGTGACTGAGCTGTATGCATGCGGAGGCTTGCCGCAAAAGAACCGATTGCTTATGCAAATTTACGCGGATGTGACGAATCGAGAGATCAAAGTAGCCGCATCCAAACAAACAACTGCACTCGGAGCGGCCATGTTCGGCGCGGTTGCAGCGGGCGCTGCTAAGGGCGGGTTTGATAATATTGTAGATGCGGCTCAGAAGATGGCGCGTGTTCGCGAGGAAACATTTAAGCCAATTCCGGGAAATGTGGCCATATACGATAAGCTGTATGCCGAATACAATTTGCTGCATGATTATTTTGGCCGTGGGGAGAACGATGTGATGAAGCGTCTGAAGACGATCAAGGAAGAACAGGTCTAATAATAATAATAATTCAAATATTAGAAAACCAAAACACAGTCATTATGGCTGTGTTTTTTTAATATATAAGCATTTATAAGGATTCACTTATAAATGCGCTTATATATCTCCGCGAAACGAATGCTTTTGCCGAAGAGGACGGCGACAGCCGTTTACGCTTGTTGCTTATCTTTGTCTAGAAAACGCTGAGTGATAAATTATTAGACATAGGTGGTTATGATATACTGGTAATAAATATGGAATGTGGACAAAATGTAAGAACGCTATGCTATTTTACAGAGGTCTCTTTAAGAAAAAGTTAAACATTTCATAAGTAATTTGATCCTTGGCTGTTAAACTGTTTCCTTAATAATAAGATGAGTGGTTAATTGTGATTGATAAAAGCCTTCCAGAGCACGAAATACWGCCTATGTGGAGAAAGGGAGACTAGGGTGTCCAGTGAAACGATTTTAATGGTGGACGATGAGAAAGAAATTTTGAAGCTGATCGAAATCTATTTGCACAACGAAGGATATAATCTGCTGCAGGCATCGAACGGTTTAGAGGCGCTTGAGCTGCTCAGCAAGAACCACGTCGATCTTATTATTCTTGACGTTATGATGCCGAAGATGGACGGATTGGAAGCGTGTATGAAGATACGCGAGGATCATAACATTCCGATCATTATGCTGTCGGCCAAAACGCAGGATATTGATAAAATTTCCGGACTTAGCATCGGTGCCGACGAATACGTAGCCAAACCATTCAGTCCACTTGTGCTTGTCGCTCGAATAAAGTCTCATCTCCGCCGGTACAAGCGGCTCGGTGTCCAGAAATCGGAGTTCAGCAACGATCAAGAGATCGTCATTGATGATCTTATTATTAATAACGCAACCCATACGATTACCGTTGACCAGCAAGAGGTGAAGCTGACGCCTCGCGAATTCGCGATTTTAGAGCTGCTAGCTATAAATCGGGGTATCGTTCTTAGTACGGAACGTATATACGAAGCCGCATGGAATGAGGCCTACATGGAATCGAAAAATACGGTTATGGTTCATATCCGGAAAATCCGCGAGAAGATCGAGAAGGATCCGCAGCACCCAAAGTTTATTAAAACGGTATGGGGCATCGGATACAAAATGGACGCCTTATGAGTAATAATCGTAAATGGGGGCCCGTAAGTTCAGCGGCTATAAGCTTTGTGATTGCCATGATCGGGCTTATGTTCGCTTATTGGTTCACTTCCGTTTTTCTGTTGGATCATCAGCCCTACAGGAAAATCGTTTATTGGTTTTATCATTTATTAGGATTACCTCCGCTTATGTTTCTTGTAGGGCTGCTGTTATTCGGGATTAGTTATATCTTTTTTCTCAGCCGTGGCAGAAAAACGTCAAATACTATTAATGGCCAAAGCTTCGGAACAAACCGTTCAGGCAGCTGGCTGTTTCGAACGATACGATGGAAGCTGATGTTTGCTTTTTTTGCTAGCATCATTATAACCACTGTCTTACTCATATTGTTTCACTTATTTGTCCTCATCTTTGAACACACTCCTTTGCTGGGTGACATGATTAGTAACATCATTAGCGCTATTGGGATGGCTCCGATATTGATTATTATGGGCATCTTACTATTTTTGGCTGTCTTTTTCCTGATGAGCAATCAGACTATTCGTTACTTGAGGGAGATTACATTCGGGCTTCAGCAAATCGCTAATGGGCAGCTTAAATATGAAATCGCCGTTAAATCATCCGATGAGCTGGGAGAAGTGGCTTATAACATCAATCTGATGAGTCACAAGCTGGGCACATTAATTGAAGATGAGCGTCAGGCGGAGAAGACGAAGAACGACTTGATTACAGGTGTGTCTCACGATCTTCGTACACCTCTAACGTCTATCCTTGGTTTTCTGGAGCTGATCGATAATGATCGATACAAGGATGAAGTAGAGCTTCGCTATTATATTGGAATTGCTTATGAGAAGTCGAAAAGCCTCAAGAAGTTGATCGATGATCTATTCGAATTCACCCGTATCAATAACGGTATGCCGCTTGAAAAGATTGAATTGGACTTGAACGGGTTCACCCGCCAGCTGATTGAAGAGTTCGTTCCGAACCTAGAAGCGGCAGGAATGAAGGGACGCGTTTATTCGGACAATAACTCGCTCAAGATTAAGGCGGATGGGGACCGACTGGTAAGAGCTTATGAGAATCTAATTATGAATGCCATTCAGTATGGACAAGAGGGACGATTTGTAGATATTCGTTTGCGGCAGGAAAATGGATACGCAATAGTTGAGGTCGTCAATTATGGCGAGCAGATACCAGAGAAGTATTTGCCTTATCTATTTGAACGGTTCTATCGTGTCGATCAATCGAGGTCGCAGTCCGGGGGGACGGGTCTCGGGCTTTCTATTACGAAAAGTATCGTTGAGCTGCATAACGGTACGATTACAGTAAGAAGCAGGAGCGGCGAGACGGTATTCGAAACTCGGTTTCCATTATACAAATAACAAAAGCACAACTACCTTGAACGTGAGGAGTTGTGTTTTTTTGCATACATAAGAATTAGAGGAGATCGAGAGCTGTTTATGTTTATTTTGCTAAACAAATCTTAAGAATTGCTGTTAAAAACATTCAATTATCTTAAGCATGTATTTAAAGGTTGATAAGAGAAGCCCCTTATGATGAATGTATACACATGACAGGGGGCTTTACGAAATGATGAACAAGAAAACCATTGGAGTATTGTTCGGAGGCTGTTCAACGGAGTATGAAGTGTCCTTATCCTCAGCGTCTGCAGTTATTGAGCATTTAGATAGAGCAAAATATGAAGTGGTTAGGTTCATATTAAAATAAAGTAAGGCGTATGAAATAATTATACTTTCTTTCCACAAAAGGAAATGACCGCCCCTCTGCTAATAGGATGACGGTCATTTCTTGACACCAATTCCCTAAGTCGAAGCGGCTGTGTGCTCGGGAGTCGTGTTAACCGCACGACTCCTTTGCATTTTACGCATTTACTATCCCTAATATAACGCGTAGAGGATCAAAAATACATTCTCAGGTAGGATTTCCGATAAGGGGGGCGTATGTGGCTAATGGCTCAAGTCGGATGACATTACCAAACATGTAGGGGTCAAATGTCAGTCTATCAGCCAATTGTTAAAAAAAGCGCTACAGTGCGACGATGATTGATTACTTAAGCCAAAATCGGATCGATCAGGCGAAACTACTGTTGTGGGAAATGAATGTAACGGATATCGACATCAAGGTAGGCTCATGCATACTGATCGGGGAACTTGGCTGGCAGGAAAGTGGGATCCACCTTCTCAACCCGTCCGGTAATCGCGCTTTTCTCGGCAGATGCAAGTGTTCCCGATAAAGTACAAGCTCTACGGTAATCATAGGGCCACTGTGCTTGTCCCAAGACAGCGTCAACGAAGGTGTTAATTTCTTGATAATAGACTGACTCAAGTACGTCTGAAATTGCTCCGCATTCCAACGTATCGTGGATGCCAAGCTTCGGTAAATGCCGGGTAATCGTACCTGTCATGAGATCGAATGCGATTGTACCGTTTTCACCAACAGCCAAGCCTTGACGAATGGCCTGTGGGCTACCACCGACGATCAGCAACTGACCAGTGCTATTGTTATCAAAGCGCATTTGCAAACTCCACGTATCTTCGAACCCCGCACCCAACTCGCCACCTGTGCGGATCGTACCTGCGGCATCTGTCGGTAAACCGAAGATATGGGAAAGCCCGATCATCTCAAAGCAGACCATTTCCCGGGTTCCGTTGGTCTCACGGTTGACTGCGTAGTATTCGGCTTCTTCAGTTGGGTGCCAGTTCTCCAGAACAAGCGATAAGCAATAGGAGAAGGCATGTAGTGCACCCATTTGTTCCTGAATGATTTTCTTCACTTCATTAATAATCGGCAAGAAATAAAAGGTGCATGAAGGTGCTGCGACTATTTGCTTTTCTTGGGTAACGCGTTCGACTTCGCGAAAGTCGTAAGGGAATAGCTCGGCCTCACAGAAGAAAGGCAAGCTGTTGGCCAACAATATTTCCACCAGAGATCTATGCGTTTGCGGCGGAGTGGAAATGATCGCCAGATCCGGCTTCCAAGCAAGTGCACTTTCCATATCGCTGAAGCATTGGATGCCGAAGTGTTCGGCTGCTTTCTGGCGACGATCTTCCTTCAGCTCGAGCAGGGCGATCTCCAGCCCGCCGCGCGCTGATAAATCGCGCATTCTGCGCGTTCCCATAGAACCCGAACCGATTTGCAATACTTTGTTGCCCATGGATGATGCTCCTTTTTAGTCAAATAGTGCGTCTCACTCAAACACTCGCATCTGTTTCGTATCATATGTTAGAACCTGTTTTCGTTCAATAACAACAATATCAAAAATAGTATTAAAATCGGAAAGTGAGTTTATTACAATGGTGTATTACAATTGTGTGATTGAATCCAAATGAATTTCACTACACACTAACAACAGATAAAATCGAGTTGAGGAAAAAGAAGTGACTATAGGAGGAGATTCATAAATGTACAAGCTAGGTCAGGTTAACGGAATCTATAACTCCGAACAATATTGGCAGCGCTCGGATAAGCTGATTCCGTGCGGCACGCAATGCTTATCGAAAGGGCCGACTCAATTCGTCGACGGATTTGCACCGAAATATTTGCTCCGCGGAAATGGCTGCAGAGTGAGTGATGTCGATGGCAATCATTATATGGATTATGGCATGGGTTTGGGTGCCGTATCCCTCGGGTACAACGATCCGGTGGTCAATAAGGCGATTACGGAACAATTAAACGATGCGATTACCCTCACTTTGATGCACCCGCTGGAAGTGGAAATGTCGGAATTAATTCGCGAAGTCATCCCTTGCGCGGAAAGCGTAAGATTCGGTAAAAATGGCTCCGATGTCACGACAGCGGCGGTCCGTTTGGCCCGGGCGTATACCCGTAAAGATATTATACTCAGCTGCGGGTATCACGGTTGGCACGACTGGAACATGGCAAATACGGAAAGAAATGCAGGGGTTCCCTCGGTCATGGAGGGATTAAATAAGAAATTCATCTATAACGATATCGATAGCTTAAAAGAGCTGATGGTCCGTTATAACGGCAGAGTTGCTGCTGTCATTATGGAACCAGTCGGTGTGATCATGCCAGAGAATCATTATCTTGCCGATGTACGGGATATTACACATAGTAATGGAGCATTGCTTATCTTCGACGAAGTCTTGACTGGTTTTCGTGTTGATTTAAAGGGTGCCCAAGGATTGTTTGGAATCACCCCCGATTTGGCTACCTTTGGAAAAGCGGTAGCCAACGGGATGCCGCTTTCTATCCTCACCGGGAACGCGGAAGTCATGGCCGAATTAGAACGTGTATTTTTCTCCTTTACTTTCGGGGGAGAGATGCTGTCGTTGGCTGCCGCCAAGGCGACGATCGGAGAGATGAGGGCCAAGGATACGATTACGCATGTGAATGCAATGGGGAAATTACTGAAAGAACAGGGCAATGAAATCATTTCACGTCATGGCTTGGCGGATCGTATCCAGATTATCGGACCGCAAGCGAAAACCTTGTTTTCCTTTATGGAAAGTTCGGATTCCCTGCTTGTGAAAAGCTTCTTGCAGCAAGAAATGTTACGCAGGGGGGTATTATTTACAGGTTACAATTATGTCTCCTACGCACATAAGGAAGCAGATATTCGGTTAACTTTGAATGCGCTGGACGAATCACTCGGCGAAGTGAAAACTGCCATACTCCAGGGGAATATCCATGCACGCTTGGAAGGCAAGCCTGTTGCTGCTGTTTTTCGCAAGGCATAATGATATTTGTAGAAGTAATCGGCTGTAGCGGACCCTTAAACTCTAAGGGTTCATTTGTTTTTTAATTGTAGCGTTTATGAACACGTTTTTCAGTTTTACTGATCTGATTCGAAGAATGTTACACCATAGTTTCCAATACTTCTATTGTTTTTCACTGGGAATCAAGTGATAATTTAGATTGGATCAAACTATCCAAATAACAACCGTCCAAAACACAAACTAGAGGGGGGCAGTTGTATAAAATGAAGATGCGTATAAAAACTTATCATTACAAGATTATTATTATTCTTTTGTTGGTCTCGGTTCCGCCATTTTTGATTGTAGGTTTTTATAATATGAACACTTTTCTGGGCCAGTCTATCGATCTGACCAATTCCAAGAACGAAAACGAGTTGGTCCGAACGGGTGTCTTCCTAGAGAAAACGCTGGATCAAATAATGAAAGCCGTATATTCCGAGATGACGGACGGACATTATTCAAAAACACAGTTTGTGATGGATAAATTAGAGGTTCTCGATAGCTTAATTCGGTTCATCGGTAGAAGCCAATACAAGCAGTACTTTGACCAAGTCGCGTATTATAATGAAGATAAGGATTATCTGCTGCTTAGTGGTTACGGGATTATGAATGAAACGCAGAATTCATTTTTCCAGTGGTTAAAGGATGATATTGCAGCGATGGATAATTACCAAATTAAAGTGACCGAAACCAGAAGTCTGGAGCGGGATGGACAAAAGAAACACATCGTATCGATAATTGCCAAGCTTCCGGTATTTGAAAATCAGAGCTATCTTATCTTTAACATCGATGTCGAAAAAATTTACGATGAATATTTGCACGGAATCAATGAAAATGATCGCGTTTACAATTATTATTTGACAAATGCTGCAGGCCATATCGTCTTTGCTAAGGATTACAAGCCCAATAAATCACTCAAACCAGAAGGGCAAAACCAGACGAAGAAGAGTGATCAAATTGTAGTAAACAACTATAAATTAGGTACCATAGGATGGAATTTGGTCAGTGAAGTGAATGTGTATAACTTATACCATAATGTCTATAAAGCAAGGGATCGAATGATTGCTATTCTTGTGGTGATCACCCTTATGATTGTGGCGATTATTCTATTGTTGGCGAGGCAGCTTTATAAACCTGTCAAGACGATCATTTCCAAAATAGGTGTTAACCGCAATATAGGCATGCAGAGTGAATTTGATTTCATTCATTCTGTTTTTGAAGATTACCACCAAATCAATAATCATTTACATCATAGACTGAACGATAGTCAACAATTGTTGAAGAAAACGCTAGTCCGCAATTTGGTCAAGGATCGATTTTCCAACAGCGCAGATATTCATTTACATTTGAAGGAATACCAAACAAATTTAGTTGTTGTTATTTTTACGATCCGTGCACTGATGGAACTGGATGAGACGAATTTGATTCTGCAAATGGATAGAGATTTGAGTACAAGCTTTGATACCGATTTTTTTATCGAATCTGACCGGGAATTTGTTGTTTTATTCCGCCTGCCACATCAGGATATAAATAGGTTTATCACAGAGGTGTTTGTCAGTCTTGATGAACGGATTATGGACAAATTGACAGTAAGCATTGGCGGTATTTATTCATTGGAGAAAATCAATAACTCTTATATCGAAGCTCTATACGCTTATAATATGGGGCGTATCTATTCTCCAGAGAACCCTATCTATTGCTACAACAAATTGCCGATGGATTACCAACATAATCAGATGAAAGAACCAACAATTGATGAATTGGAGTTAGCCATCCGACAGCATGATAAAAAGGCTTATACAGATTTGTTAAATACGATGTTTTCGGAAAACAAAAGCGTAATGGAATACAATGGTAATTTGTATATGTGCATTTCCCTACTCATCCGACTGTTCGATCAGGAGAGTGTAATGTTTCTCAGCGAAATTAATGAAGTGATAACAGATCTAGGTATGATGAACGCGACTTCGATCAAGCAATTTTTATTAAGCAAATTTAACTCCTTCAATTTGGATTATCAAAAAGAATTCAGTGATTATCTGAAAAACAATTATGTGGAGAAAGTAGAAGTCTATTTTGCCGAGCATTATGCAACTAACTTTTCGATGGATGATGTGGCCGAACATGTGGGGGTCACGCGGCAGCATATAAGCCAAGTGTTTAAGAAGCGTTACAATACGACGATGATCGATTATTTGAGCCAATACCGGATCGAGCAAGCCAAACGACGGCTGGCAGATACGCAGATGAAAATAACAGATATCGGGAGTCAAGTAGGGTTTAACAGTAAAAGCTATTTCACCAAGGTTTTTAAGCTGAATACAGGAATTACACCTACAGAATACAGGGAGCTGGCCTGGAATCGGCTGAAAGAAGTCAATGAATGAAGAACAATTAGGAGTAAATGATGCAGCGGATCGCATAGGTCCTCTGCATTTCTAATTTTTACAACTGTTTTTTACAAAAGTAGGATTGAATGTACTGGAATTCCCCCCCTATGCTGAGTGGGTATCTAATATAGAAATTGGGAGGCAATGCAATGCGTAATTTATTTAAGAAAGGCATGATTGGTTTCATCGTATGTACATTGTTATTAGCGATAGCCGCATGCAGCAGCAACTCCAGTAAGAACGAACCAAAAGCAAGTGATGCAGTCAACACAACAGATCCAGTCAAAAAGGAGCCTGTAAAACTAGTATTTCTCGGTGCATCGGCCGACTATGATCGAAAGACAGATGTACAGCAGAAGGTACATGATATTATTCAGGAGAAAACCGGTGCAGACCTGAGTCCTGTTTTCGCAGCAACCGGCGAGGATGCGAATCAGAAAATCAATTTGATGCTGTCCTCAGGCGAGCAATTGGACTTTTTTCCCTTCCAAAGCATGGATCGAGCACTGGAATTGTACAAGAATGGTGCGATCATCCCGCTAAATGATCTACTTGATAAATACGGGGCTAATCTGAAGAAAAACATTAAGCCTTCAGCATGGGCAGAAGTCACTGTCGACGGCAAAATTCTCGGCATCCCTTCACTTTATCCCAATAACACGCCAAATATTTTACAAATCCGTACAGACTGGTTGAAAAATTTGAATCTCCCCGTGCCGGTAACCATTGAAGATTATGAGAAAGTGATGGATGCATTTGTAAACTTGGATCCGGATAATAACGGGAAAAAGGATACATTTGCGTTGAACTCCGGCAGTCTGGGGACGGTGGATGAGCTGGAAAAGGCATTCGCGCCGTATTTCATGAACCAAGCAATGGGCTGGTGGCAGGATGAACAAGGAAGATTACTACCACCAGAAATGGATCCTGCTTATAAAGAATTGATGGCTAAACTGATCGAATGGAAAAACAAGGGATATATTTGGCCTGAAATGATTCTCTCGTTAAATGACAAACGTGTGGAAGCAATTGCGCAAAATAAGATTGGCTCGGTAGGCGGGTGGTATTCTTCGACAATTTCTGGAGCAGCAGAAGTATTAACGAAGACGATTCCAGAGGCTAATTACGATCCAATTGTTCTACAGGGGAAAGGCGTCAATAAGCTTCTGACTACACCTGATACCCAATTCGTTGCTTTGATCACGAAGAAGAGTAAAAACCCGGAAGAAGTTATGAAATTCTTTGACTTCATATCCACTCGTGAAGGGTATGATTTGACCACTTTGGGGATTGAAGGTGAAAGTTATACGAAATTGCCTGATGGGTTGGTTGAATATGTAAGCGAAGATAAAACGGATTATCAAAAAGCTAAATATTACAATTTACACAATATGTTTACGATGCTTTGGCCGGATACGAGCCCTTGGCCAGTGAATAGCACGATTTATGGGTTTTTCCGCAAGGCACTCAAGCAAACGGGTGAACTTCCAAGCTTCTCCGCTATTGATAAAGACGTCGTCTATGATAAGTCGGAATGGAAATCACTTTCGAAGCAGAATGACATGAACACCTATCTATTGGAGCAAAAGGTGAAAGTATTTGCCGGTGAAGTGCCCCTAAGCGACTGGGATAAAATCATGCAAAAATGGCAGGAAATTGGCGGCAGCGAGATGATCGAGGATCGTACAACCCAATTTAAAGCGGCGATAAAATAAAGCGTACTCTATACGTTCCCCCCGTCACATTTGTGTGAATGGGGGAATGATATCATGAGCAAGCGGGGTGAGTTTAAAGATGAAAGACGAGACGATAATGACTACATTGAACATGACCCCGCGTAAG
The DNA here is from genome assembly GCF_056402455.1 of Paenibacillus sp. P4_A7. Taxonomy (NCBI): domain Bacteria; kingdom Bacillati; phylum Bacillota; class Bacilli; order Caryophanales; family Paenibacillaceae; genus Paenibacillus; species Paenibacillus sp. P4_A7. Next base: position 15,628 of record NZ_JBFUHJ010000014.1, read on the forward strand.
CATGCGAAATCAGGGTTTTTCTACAATATACTTAAATACAAATTTCTCTATTTGTTGATTGCGCCGGGTTTGCTATATTTTATAATATTTCACTACATTCCGATGTATGGTGTCGTCATTGCCTTTCAGGATTTCAAGCCGTTTGGCGGGCTGGAGAATATGATTTTTCATCCGGATTGGGTTGGATTTAAACATTTTCAGGAATTTTTTGATTCCTATTACATCGGCAGGCTGCTAAGCAATACGATATTGATCAGCAGCTATAAGCTGTTGTTCGGCTTTCCTGCACCGATTATTCTCGCTTTGATGTTAAATGAAGTGGTTCACACCAGGTTTAAAAGAATCGTGCAAACGATTTCTTATTTACCCCATTTTTTATCATGGGTCATCATTTCTGGTATGGTTATGGCTTTATTATCGCAAACCTCAGGTCCGCTTAATGCTATCATTGTTGCCCTGGGTGGCAAGCCAATCGCTTTTTTGGGGGAAACGGATTATTTTCGCAGTATTCTCGTTGGCAGTGACATATGGGCAAGTGTCGGATGGGGCAGTATCCTTTATCTTGCCGCTCTGGCCGGAATTAATCCTGCCCTATATGAAAGTGCAAAGATGGATGGTGCGAATCGATTTCAGCAAATGCTGTACATCAGTCTACCGGGAATATCCAATATCATCTCTATTTTGCTCGTACTGTCGGTAGGGGGAATATTGAATGCAGGGTTCGAACAAGTTCTGCTGTTATACTCACCAACCGTTTATAGTGTCGGGGATATTATCGATACGTATGTATACCGGGAAGGTTTAATGAATACCAACTTCTCGTATGCTGCTGCGATCGGAATGTTTAAGAACGCAATTGGACTCGTATTCTTATTGACCGCCAATTACATCGTGAGACGAATGGGAAAGGAAGGGATTTGGTGAGATGGTAAAAGTCAAAGCGTTCGACTTGATTAATGGAGCCTTGCTTATTCTTATATCTTTATTATTCATCATTCCCTTTATTGTCCTGATCAATCAATCTTTAATGTCCAACGATGCGATCATGCGGTATGGATATACATTAATTCCGAAAGAAATTGTATTTTATGCCTACCACTTTTTGTTGGTTGAAAATTCTTTTATTTATAAAGGGCTGCTTATCAGTATTATTGTGGCCGTTGCCGGAACCTTGCTATGTCTCCTCTTTACATGCTGTCTTGCCTATGGTTTATCGAAAAAATATTTGCCCCACCGCAAAGCGATTACGTTGATCGTTCTGATCACGATGTTTTTCAGCGGCGGCTTAATTCCCCATTATTTGTTGGTCATTAATTTAGGGCTGCGGGATTCACTCTGGTCACTGATCCTTCCTGGTTTGGTCAGCCCATGGTATATGTTTCTAATGCGTAACTTCTTTATGGAAATTCCTCAGGAAGTAGAGGAATCTGCACAAATCGACGGAGCGAATGAATTGCGGATATTGTGGAAAATCGTTATCCCGATGTCTATACCTACGATTGCGACAATAGGCTTGTTTTATATGGTGGGGCATTGGAATAGCTGGTTTTCGGCATCTATTTTTTTGAATTCACAGGCGAAATGGCCATTGCAATTGATCCTCAAGGGGATCATTACTAGCCTTGATTTTGCCCAGAATGGCGATTCATCGCAAGCGCTCGATCGGATGATCAAGATGCCGCGTGAAAGTGTGAAAGCGGCGGCTACATTAATTACGGCACTGCCGATTATTTGTGTCTACCCATTCATTCAGAAATATTTTGTCAAAGGTTTGTTAGTTGGCTCGGTTAAGGGGTAGCTAATTCTCACGAAGCTAATTTACTAAAGCAAACTTTTGAGAGGGTGGAGTGATTGGCGCTTACATGGTTGGAAGGATTAAAGGTGACACAAATGAATTCGCCGGGGATGACGGTTAAGGTCCAGTCGGGCGTGATTGAAGTCGATGGGAAACGAATCGCAGTTGCGGGGGCGGAGTCCTTGACGTTGAAGCCACCGCCTCAACTTAAGCTGCGTAAGCAATATTATACGCTCGAACGCGAGGGGATGTCTTCTCCCTGCGGATGGGATTGGAGTGGGAGAAGGGGCTCGAACTTCAAACCGTACCAAATGCGGGTACCGAGTACACTTCGGGTGTTTGCAGTAGATGAACTGACGGAATATGTTGCTAATGAAGATTATGTTTATGATGATTATTGGGGTTCAGTAATGGTTAAACCGGGTGGTAGGCTGCAGGTGAATGACCCTGTGCTGCTGGAATATGATGTCTACACATGTCGATACCATTTGATTTGTGTGGATGCAGAGGGAGGGATCGATGTTGTCGAAGGGGACTGGAGGTACAAGGATGAAACCAATTTACTGCTGCCGGATCCTCCCGTAGCTCCGCATGGCAGTTTGACCCTTGCTTCGGTATTTATTCCCTGGGGAGCAACAGCTGTATATGAACGTGGCTGTTTTGTAGAATATTGCGATGGGACGGATCAATTCAAGCTTGCTGAACATTTCGTATGGGATAGTCGGCATGTGGATTACGAGCCGCGAATATACGAGGTTGTTGCATCTGGGCATGAGGAGGTTAGCGTCCGTACGGACCTTTGCGCGTATGGGGGAGAAGCTGGGCGACCATTGACGCAGCCGATCGAGGAAAGCGGTGAGGTGGATCTGCCTGTAGCAAGGGCCGACGGATTGCCTGTCTACTGGCAAGTTCACCTGCCCTGGAGAAAGCTCCTGATTGCGTATCCGCTATTGAAAAATGCGAAAGTACACACATATCCGGCGAATATAATGGATTTGCGTGGGATTGGTGAGACGATCGAAACCGCGATGAAGCTGGTGACTATTGAGGGAAACAATGTCGTCCCATCCAGCTGGTCAAATTCTGTTCTCGCCAAGAATGAGCTGCAGCTATGTTTTCTGGGAGAGAGTACGACATATGGAGGCGATTGGCCGCTGCTCATCGTGAAGAGGCTGCAACAATTGCTGCCTGCGAAGAAGATTCATTGGTCCAACGCTTCTGATGGCGGACATTCATCTGTTCATGGTATTTCACACGTGACGCGGACACAATCCTTCGGACATGTATATGACATTGTCTTTATCGAATATCTGATTAATGATACCAATTGTGAGACTGATGACATCTATTCCGCAATGACAGGTATAATAAGCTGGGTTCGTGAGCGTAATCCGGGTGCGGTTGTGGTGATCATCGCTTCCAATGGTGGCAATCCGATGTTCAGCCCGCGCTATAATCCCGTTCACTTCGACCGTGTCTATACGATTCACCGCAGGGTGGCTGAGGAACAAGAGGCATTGTTTATCGGAATGTATGACTGTTTTCGCAATTTGGATCAACTGGGCACTTACTTTATTACTGAGTTAAAGGAAAATATGATCAACCATCCTTATATGGATACGGCAATCGATGGTACACGCTGGGATCAATGGATGGCAGAGACTTTCATCCGTTGGATATCGGTTAAGTTGCCAAAGAGAACTGGATCAGTTAATAACAATGAAAGTCATACAATTTAATGTAGAGGGATGGAATAAATGTCAGATGTTATTCAAATTTTCGACCGCCGTGAATTGTTTTGGGATGAGTATCTAATCAATAAAGAAGAAACTACTGCGACGCTGAAGCTGCACAAGCTTCAGGCTAAAGAAGTGGTCATCGATCACAACGAGCCATGGGAAGGGAATGGAAGTGATTTCCATTGCATCCTTAAGGATGATGGGTTCTACCGCATGTATTATCTGGGTTGGGAAGCATTGGGTTCAGGTGAAACCGCACATGAGTCTTGTCCGATTGTCGTATGTTATGCCGAGAGTAAGGACGGAAAACAGTGGATCAAACCGAAACTGGGCATCTGTGAATTTGCGGGGTCCATGGAAAATAATATTATTCTTGATCAGGAAACCGCTAAATTTGACAACTTCTCAGTGTTTAAAGACACGAATCCAGAATGTCCCAAAGATGAGCTTTATAAAGGACTTGGTATTGATGGCTTTGAGATTAAAGGCAATGACCACTATTTATGGTGTTTTACAAGTGCCGACGGTGTTCACTTTAAAAAAGCGTGGCGGGTAACAAATCACGGGAAATTTGATACACTAAATGTCGCTTTCTGGGATAAAAATACAAATCAATACTTTGGTTACATTCGTGATTTCCATGATGTACCGGGCGAGGACTTGAATGCAGGCATCAGGGATATTCGCTGGATGGTATCCAAAGACTTTAAAAGTTGGACCATTCCCGTCTTGCTCGATTTTGGCGAAGGTGATGACTATCCACTTTATACCAATGTTGTTCAGCCCTACTATCGTGCGGATCATATGTTTGTTGGTTTCCCGTCACGTTATGTGGAAAAGAAAGAATGGACCGCGAACTATGATCAGCTTGCTGGTGTAGCTGGACGCAGAAAACGCATGAAACTAGCTCCTCGTTATGGGCTCACCCTTACCGATTGCGTCTTTATGTCTTCACGTGATGGAGAGAAGTGGAAGCGTTGGGACGAAGCGTTTATGACACCAGGACTGGAGCATGAATATAACTGGGTCTATGGCGACTGTTATCCCGCACTTGGCATGATCGAGACCGAAAACGACCGCTCCTATGCTCCGAATGAGCTTTCGATGTACGTCTTTGAAAATCATTGGGCTGAAATATCCKCGAAGCTGCGGCGTTTTACCATTAGAATAGATGGATTCGTATCCTACCATGCAACATATAAGCCATGTAAAATAGTTACGCAACCATTTATATTTAAGGGCAGAGAATTAACGATAAACTTCGCGACTTCTGCTGTTGGTTATATTAAAATTAAGCTCATCAGTGACGAAAAAACACTCCAATCGATTGAGATGTTCGGTGATCGTCTTGATAAAACGGTGATTTTTGAAGACAGCGATGTTGCATCATTGGCTAATAAACAAGTTATTATGGAAATAACGATGAGTGATGCCGATCTGTATTCTTTTAAATTTAACAAATAGGGAAAGTGAAATGGAGGTATATATTTCGTAAATTATTACCCACTTCATCTCGGAATGTATTATGAAAGGGCTCCTGAATCGAAAGGATTAAGGAGTTCTTTGTTTTGAACGCTTACGTTTACCCTTGTATTATCCTAATTTTCAGACGAACACCGGATTTTTTACAACACTGCTTCCAATCTTACAATTCTCTTTTTCCTTAGATAAAGCGATAATTTATTTAAAAGGAATGTATAGATAATCATAGAAGATAGCCGCATTTACAAAACGGGAGCATAGCCATTTATGAATATTAGAATAAGGGTGTATCACTATATCACTACAGGTTTCCTTTTTGGTTGCGAGCGTTTACAACATGAACGTCTTTCTCAAGCAAACTATCGATATTTCGGCCGCCCGAACTGGTCCGTATCCCAATTAAAACGAAGCCAAGCCTTCAGCGGGGATAGAATTTGGTATGTCGTATGGAGATTTACGAACGATACGAATGACAGTCCGCCGCTTGTATTGTGGGGGATCCTGTAATTTCATATAATTCAGGAGGAAGAATGAGACAACAACAATGGATTGATATACAAGAGAACGGTATTTATATGAATGTGGAGATTACTGAAAGCGGGGATGTGCGGTTGTTGCATCTCTCGCCTTGTCCTTCGGACAAAAGCTTGCTTGGAACCGAAGAGGAGCGCCGTGTGTGCCGGATCGTGGAATTGCAGGTTACCGGTGAGGATCAGAATGACCATCATGCATCCAAGTATACGGGAACGATGCCGGGAAGTCGTTTGAAATATGTGAGTCACCTGGATGCATTCAATCACTTTGGACGGAAACTTGAAGTGGTATTGGAAGATGGGGCAACACTAGTTACCATTCATTATCAATTTTACAACGGCATCTCTGTCATTCGTACTTGGACGGAGGTAGCCAATCTGGATACGATGCCTCTTCCTTTGGAATATGTATCTTCTTTCACTCTGACAGCGATAGCTAAAGAGGGGGCAGGTACATGGATGAACAAAAGCCGACTGCATGTACCTCACAATACTTGGCATGGTGAGATGCAATGGAGAACAAACACATTACCCGAACTTGGACTGACCAACGCGAATGATTTCTCCATCAAGCGTCTTTCCTACAGTAATTCAGGAACCTGGTCTTCAGCGGGTATGCTACCGATGGGGTGTTTTGAGAACATTGAATGTGGCTCGGTATTGTGCTGGCAAATCGAACATAACGGTTCCTGGCATTGGGAGATAAGTGATAAGGCCAAAGATCAGCTTTATTTGCAGCTGGGGGGTCCTACGGAAAACGAGAATCATTGGTGGAAAAATCTTGAGCCGGGTGAAACATTCGTTTCCGTACCCGTGGCGATTAGCATCGTAGGCGGAGATTTTGAAAAAGGGATTGGTGAATTGACGCGTTACCGCAGAGTTATCCGTCGACAGAATGCGGATAATGCGAATCTTCCGGTTATTTTCAATGATTATATGAATTGTCTGTTTGCCGACCCGACTACAGAGAAAATCTTACCGTTAGTTGATGCGGCAGCAGAGGCAGGATGCGAGTATTATTGTATCGATGCAGGCTGGTATGCGGATGGGGAATGGTGGAGTGAAGTCGGTCTTTGGCAGCCATCAACGAAACGGTTTCCTGGCGGTTTGCAAGAGGTGCTCGACTATATCCGGTCTAAAGGCTTGATTCCGGGGTTATGGCTCGAGCTGGAGGTTATGGGCATTCATTGCTCATTAGCCTCACAGGTTTCGGATGATTGGTTTTTCATGCGCCATGGCAAGAGAGTTATTGATCACGGAAGGTATCAGTTGGATTATCGTCATCCCAAGGTGGTCCAATATGCGGATGAAGTCATTGACCGGTTGGTTGCGCAATACAAGGTTGGTTATATCAAAATGGATTACAATATTAATGCGGGAATCGGCACTGAGGTTGATGCCGACAGCTTCGGAGATGGACTGCTTCAACACAACCGGGCCTATTTGAATTGGCTTGACCGCGTATTCGTCCGTTATCCTGATTTGGTTATTGAAAATTGTGGCAGCGGCGGCTTGCGTATGGACTATGCATTGCTTGCTCGTCATAGCGTGCAATCGTTAAGTGATCAGACGGATTACCGCAAATTTGCTGCGATAACGGTTGCTGCTCCTACTGCGGTAACCCCTGAGCAAGCGGCAGCCTGGTCTTATCCGCTCAAGGACGGGGACGAAGAAGATGTTATTTTCAACATGGTGAACTGCATGCTAATGCGTGTGCATCAAAGCGGACATTTAGCGGACATCGCACCGAATCGTTTTAAGCTGGTTCGTGAAGGGATTTCCTACTATAAGAGCATCCGAACACATATTCCGCAGGCGATACCCTTTTGGCCGATCGGATTGCCTAAACATGGGGATTCCTGGCTTAGTCTGGGACTACGCTGTGGAGAGAAGGCTTATGTTGCCGTATGGCGATTGGAGGGCGGGGCGAAAGAGTTGAAACTGCCCATTCCTGAACTGCGGGGCAAACAGGCATTGGTTCGTTGCGGCTACCCCCAGCACGCGGGTTGCAACTGCCATTGGAGCCGGCAGGAGGGTATATTAACTGTTATAATTCCGACAGAATTTGCGGCACGGATATTTGAATTACAGTAGCTATATGAGTATTGGAACCCATCTGATACGCTCCTGGGGTCTGGTGATATTTTACAATGATGTAGGGGAAGAACCTGTCGAAGAGCCGACCTTTACGATAAACACATTGTTTAAGGTTGGCAACACGAGCAACATGAAAGCCTTCATCGGATTAGCCGCAAACGTCAATTAACAAAGCAACCCAAGTGATTGAATTACTGATTTCTTGTAAGCGGCGAGCATTGGTGAAATATATAAGTACCGGTTACTGATCCGAACGGGAATGAAGACTATGACAAGCTCGTGTGGGACCCGGTTGGTTCACAGGAGCAATTGGAGCTGCGGCGGAAATAAACGGATCAGCAGCTTCGAGGATGGATCTTTCCGGCCATACGAGATGATCACCAGAGAGGAAATGGCGATAGTCGTATCGGAAGCGTTAACATTCGCTGGCAAACTCGCTACCCTGGCTGACAAGCTTAATCACCAGCTATCTGCCTTCAAGGATAAAGCGGCTATTAGCTCATGGGCGCAGGTTTCTGTAGCGCAAATGGTTTAGTCAGGTACGATGACAGGAATTACTAATGACACATTTGCTCCGATAGACCTGGCAAGCCCGATTGGAAAATCAGTGAATTCAATGAAAATAAATAATACAACAAATTTTAAAAAGCGCTACAACCGGATCACAACGAAAACACTTTAATGGGCGCGTTTGGACCTATTCATATTATATTGATTGTTATTGTTGCTTTGTTACTGTTTGGACCGAGTAAAAATTCGCTCGCTCTGAGAAGTTAAACTTACAAGAAGCACTATACAGTGAAGTTACTGCAGAAGAGAAAATTAGAGAAAAGCCCACAGGAAAACCGCAGATCACCAGAATGAACTAATGATAAGTAAGGTTGGTGAAATGATGCAAGACGATGCAATGTCTTTAGTCGAGCATTTGGGTGAATTACGCAAACGGATTTTTTGGATAGTTGCTGTACTTGTGCTGGGGATGATCGGAGGTTTTTTTGTAGCTAAGCCTATACTTATTTATCTTCAAGAAGCCTCCCCTCTTGCCGATGCAAGTTGGCATGCTTTCTCACCTTGGGACGGAATAAGGGTTTATATGCAGGTATCCTTTATCCTTGCTTTAGTCGTTACAGGTCCTGTTACGTTGTATCACCTTTGGTCATTTGTTAAACCAGGTCTAAGTAAAAAAGAGCAGAAGGCAACGATCGGTTATATTCCTTATTCCGTTTTTTTATTTTTAGTTGGTTTAGCTTTTGCCTATTTTGTGGTTTTCCCCCTGACTTTTAAATTCGCCTCAGGATTGAATGAAAGCTTGGACATTACAGAAACGTACGGTGTTACCCAATATTTTTCATTTATGTTTAACATTATACTGCCTATCGCATTGTTATTTGAATTACCTGTGGTGGTCATGTTTCTTACACGGCTTCGTTTGGCTAATCCGCAGCGACTTCGTAAATTACGGAAATATGCTTACATGACGCTTGTTATTCTCTCAACGATTGTTACTCCACCCGATGCAATCTCAGCGATCATTGTCGCCATTCCACTTATTATTCTCTACGAGATCAGCATGCTGCTTTCTGGAGTGGTTTATCGGAAGCAGCTGGCGAAAGACCGTATCAGGGAAGCGGGATATGGAGTGTAGTTGTTCGTCCAGCGGAGATTAAAAAGCAACATGGTGCAAGGTATTCAAGCTATATGCAGGAATTTCGCCGACTGAATACCGGGAGCTGGCTTGGAATCGCAATAAGAAAACGGAGAATAAAAGCTTAATCCCATTGAACGGCGATGGTTGATTAAGCTTTTATTCATTAAGTATTTCCGTGTCTATTTCACACGAATAACTCATTATTTTCCTGATAGTAATCGCATTTTTACAATGTATMTGACAATTGTGTGATTGAAGAGAAATTGACTTTACCCTTAAGATAAGGTTGTAAACAAAGTAAAATATACTTAAGAAAGCAGTTCCACAAGTATTGTTAACGGGTGTCGATGATTGCTTCGCAATACTGTATGGCAAAAGCTATTTAAACGAAAGGGGAAGATTGAAATGAAACTGAGTTTAGGACGCTTCTAAACCATTCTTTCATTTTTATTGAGAAAGCTTCAATCAATTTCTCAAATGCAAACGTTTCCAATCTGTCTTATGGCGATGCATCGGCCATTCAGATCACAATGTTACCCATTATTTGCGTGTATCCGTTTATATGGAATATCTTGTTAAATGGATGACGATTGATTCGAGCGAGGGTTACGTAATGGCAACTCGCAGATCAAACTGCTGTCGTCATCAAATGATTGCTACAGGTGATTTATCGAATAATCCATTTAGCAATTTCCATCAAAATTACGGGAGGAATAACAATGTTAGATGAAAAGGAAATGACCGATAAACAAGCCCCGGAACAGGAGAAAAGTATGATCAGCAGGCGGAAGCTACTCGCTTCCTTAGGAATGGCGGGGATTGCACTCGGTTCAACAGGGTTGATTAACACAGCTTTTGCTACACCTAATGCTGATCAGGCTGACAGCCGTACGAAAGTGAAAGATTTATTGGAAATGAATGTGGTTGTATCGAAAACGATAGCAGATTTAAGGGCTAACCCGCAGCTTAATGCGGATAATATCTATTTTATTTGCGATGACGAACAGGAAGGACCGTTTCGATACGATCCGTCTGATACGACTTCTTTGGATAATACAGGTACTGTTCTCGTATCGACGGCTGGTGCCAGATTTAAGCGTATTTATAATGGAGCAGTAAATGTGAAATGGTTTGGGGCCAAAGGAGACGGCGTAACTGCCGCGGATCAAGCATTTCAGATAGCTATAGACGCTGCGGATTGGGTTTATGTTCCTAATGGAAATTATCTATTTGCAAATTCAGTAGAATTAACCAATAACAAAAATATATTTGGAGAATCAAGAGGTGGCACGAAAATTATTAAAAGGAACACAATCCAGAACAACTATGGGTTCGATTCGGCCATTACGGTAAAAATTGCTCCAATTTTCGTATCCCCGTTATCCATTAAGAATTTGACAATAACCGGTGATTACGAAGCGAACAAATTTCAACGGGGCAATGGAAGTATAGGAGTTCATCTGAATAATTCCTATCATTTTTATTTTGAGAATGTATTAATTGAAAATTTTGAGTTTGGGGTTAAGGGGAAATCTGTCTTTGGAGGGGAATRCAGGTCATTAGGGATTAACAACTGCTTTTACGGCTTTTATGCGGATCCTCTTGAAGATGGTAGTGCCGGTTCTGCTTGTACTTCTTTATATTTTGACGCTTTAAAAATCGACGACTGCATGGTTGCTTTTAGGGTAGTTAATCTTGTTTACTCTCAATTAAGGGGATATATTCAAGGTACAAGCACACATGCAAACAAGTGTCCTGCTGATCATATGCCTATTGCTCTTGATTTACCATCTGCCATTTCTGTAAACGTAAAATTTGGTATGGAGTGGCATGACGGTGTTGCTTTAAGATGTAGTGGCATTATCGAAGCCGAAATATTGGAATTTAGGCAAGATTATGAATATTTCTATCGAGACGCAAACAGAACGAATATACCATTTGAAGAGCAGGCTATTTTCAGTATTAGTGGTCCATCCTCTGCCGTTACCATAAAAAACGTTCCCTTGGATTATACGACGCTGGCGGGTTGGCCAGATCGCAGACCGTATGGAGATGCTATATTCTATTTGCAAAGCGGGGCCAAACTCAAATTGGATGGAGGCTATTTTGGATTAAACACACCTGCTTATCATATAGTTAATCCATCAACTAGTATCGATAACATTGTATCTGTTGGACAACTGGCCTTAGGAATCCCCATACAAAATCAATTTAACGGAAGATCGACTGTTGGAGGTGAAAATCAGCGTATAGATTCGGGGACTGTGGAAACCACAGGATCTTCAATTGAAATTACCTTGCCGGATTCATCTGAGTATTCGAGGATTGATTATGTGCATGCCATTATTCAGACTCCTACGCATGGCAGGAGTTGTGCTATCCATCCCATAACTGTAAGTGGATTTACAATCAAACCTTACGAAAATGACGGGTCCGTAATGGGGGTTGGTTGGCTGGTAAGATGGATAGCGGTTAGAAGTGTTTAATATCATTGAATACAAAGGGACGACATGTATTAAATGGCTGCAAGCGGGCTGCAAACACTACCAGAACCGTTGTGCAGTGGAATATCTTTTCTAAGCTTGTACAATGAAGAAGCAGGACGGGAGTTAGGAGGCGAATGAGATGGCGACAATAGGGACTTCAGGTATCATTCTGATCGGTATCGTTGCTTTACTACTATTTGGGCCAAGCAAACTGCCGGAACTTGGCAAAGCTTTCGGCAGTACGCTGAGAGAGTTCAAGAAGGGTACGAAAGAACTGCTGGGCGATAGCAAAACAGACACTGGAAAACAGCACGAATTGGAGTAGAGGAAAGGAGCTAGTGGGATCGATGAAACTTCCGACTTATTTGCTGCCTCGAACGGTATGCGTGGGGATGGTCATCATCACTTTGCTTGTAGGAGGACTTCCTGGGGCAGCGCAAGCGGACAGCAGCACTTCAAGCATTGTAGTGGGAAGAGGGCCACATGCCGCAGCGGTCAATCCGCTAACGAGCAAGATCTATGTGGCTAATGTCACCAATGATAGCGTGAGTGTGATCGATGATACGTATCACAGTGTGGAAACCATTGAGGTGGGAACCACCCCTTATGCGGTGGTCGTGAATTCGGTGACAAACAAAATTTATGTGGCCAATGCGGATAGTGATAATGTCACTGTTATCGATGGTACGACGAATAGTACCGTCACCGTGGATGTTGGAAGTATTCCTTTTGCAGCAGCAGTAAACACGGAGACTAATAAAATTTACATTGCCAACTTGGGCAGCGATGATGTGACAGTCATCGATGGGGTGACGAATGACACGGTTACTGTCGATGTCGGAGAAAGCCCATTTGCGCTGACAGTCAATCCAATTGCGAACCGGATCTATGTAGCGAACGTGGATAGCGATAATGTATCGATAATTGATGGTACAAACGATACGGTCATAACTACACTGCCAGCAGGATTGGGTCCGAATGCGATAGCAGTCAACCTGCTGACAGGTTATGTGTATGTGACAAATTTATATAGCAGCAGTGTCACCATCATCGATGGCACTACGGACAGTACTTCTACTATAACCGTAGGAACAACTCCGAATGCGGTTGCGGTTAATGAAGTGACGGGTAAGATTTATGTTGTAAATGACAGCAGTAACGATGTGTCGGTGATTGATGGAACCAGCAGTATGGTTGTAAGCACCCTGCAAACGGGAATGGGTCCGAATGCACTGGCCATTAATTCTGCTGCAAACCAGATTTACGTGGCTAACTACGACAGTAATGATGTAACAGTGATTGATGGAAGCACTGAGATGATTACGACTGTGCCGGTAGGGACAAACCCTATTGCTATAATAGTCAATCCGCTATCAGGCAGCGTTTATGCAGTCAATTTCAACAGCAACGAAATAACCGTATGGGCAGAAGAAGCGGTAAAAGCTGCGTATTAAGATGCTCTAACAGTTAGCGAAGGCAGTCTCAGCCCAGCATTTCATCCGGGAAAAGACGTATACACAGTTCATGTTAGAAATGAGGTCACAATGTGATAGTGACGGCGTCGACCTATGATCCGACTGCTTCCGTTTCGGTAACAGCTTAACGATTTACAGGATCATTGGTCGAAATCCGATGTAGAACAGCTTGCCTCCAAGCTTATTGTTCAGGGAATGACGGATTCAAGCTTTGCAACAGAGCACAAAGTTACCCATGCGGAATTCATCGCTATGATAACTAGAGCACTGGGGCTTGAAGAAAAACCGTTACTTGCCAAAGAGTTTCGTGATATTAACGAATCCGATTGGTTCGCAGGAGCAGTTGGAGCAGTGGCGGAAGCGCAACCGATCAGTGGCTTCGAGGATGGATCTTTCCGGCCTAACGAGACGATCACCAGAGAGCAAATGGCAATAGTCGTATCGGGGGCGTTAACATTCAATAGTAAACCCGCTGCCGTGGCTGGCAAGCTTAATCCCCTGCTGTCTGCCTTCAAGGATAAAGCGGCTATTAGCTCATGGGCGCAGGTTTCTGTAGTGCAAATGGTTGAGTCAGGTATGATGACAGGAATCACAGACGACAAATTTGCTCCAAAAGACCTGGCAACAAGCGCGCAAGCCAATGTTATTATCAAACGGCTATTGCTCCATATAAGATTTATCAATTAATACTAAGCCATGCTGTAAGAGAAGCAGGTTCACGAGTTAGAACGGAAATTCTGTCAGAAAAGCAATAATAGTAGCAGGTCTCCATCCAACGATGGTCTGCGTAAACCGACGAGTAGCCATGGATGAGCTTTGCTTTTTCCCCTTCTACTTGGGAAACGTCATCCATGACAGCTCTGCGGCTTATTTCAAGGACATCTATTACTTTGGTCATGTGCTTTATGGTGTGCATCAATTGCACGACGCAGTCGCCGAATGCTACCTGCTTGCCTATAATGCATCAGATGGGTGTAATATAAATTGTAGAAACACTACTTAAGAAAGGAGCTTCACAAGTATTGTGAACGGGGCCAGATCATAACGAAAACACTTAAGAAGAGGAGTTGAAGCAAATGTTAAGCTCAATTGGACCGATGGGGTTTATCATGATTATATTTGTTGCTTTGTTACTATTCGGACCGAGTAAGCTGCCGGAATTAGGAAAAGCCTTCGGCAAAACATTAAGGGAGTTTAAAAACGGAACCAAGGACATTATGAATGACGATGATGAAGCACCACAAGCACAATCGGGACCGCGTAAAGAAATCCGCTCGGAGAAGGAAAATGTGCAAGAAGCTCAATACAGTGAAGTTACTGCAGAGGTAAAATTAGAGAAAAAAACACAGGAATACCGCATATCACCAGATCCAGAATGAACTGAAGATAGATTAGGTTGGTGAAATGATGCAAGACGATTCAATGTCTTTGGTCGGTCATTTGGGCGAATTACGCAAAAGGATTTTTTGGATAGCTGCAGTACTCGTACTGGGGATGTGGTATGCTCAAGATCAWGGTAGGAGATTAGCGGAATTGTCCTGTCTATTTGTACAGGACAATTCCGTTATTATTCTATGTTTCTGTCCAATAGAAAAAACAACTTGTTAAGAACTGCTCGCTTTCTTATGACTTAATAGATAGTGGAGGTATTTTCTAATGTAAACTGAACTAAGATATTCCAGGGATATCCCATGATGTAAAGCATATTATTTAATACTACCTTAATAGGCTTGCTGCGTGTTTAGACTAAACCCTCGTAAATTACAAGTTCATTTTCAGGCTAGATGAATTTTAGTTTGACATAAGGATATAAAAGGGATAATCTGAATCTACAATAAATTGGTAATACCATACTATCTCGTCGAATTATCAAAGGAGTAAAAACATGAATGTCATGGATATGTTTCAGCTCGGCAAGAAGGTTGCGATCGTCACAGGCGGTTCTGGCTTATATGGAGAGCATATTTCAAGCGCATTGGGTGAAGCCGGCGCGTTGGTCATTGTTGCTTCGCGTGGGGTTGAGCAATGTGAGAAGTTAGCGCAGGTACTCAGGAACAAGGGCCATGAGGCTGTTGCGAGACGGTTGGATCTGGCTGATGAGCAGAGCATCGAGGAGTTTGTAACACAGACGATAACGGAATTCGGTCAGATCGACATCCTGATCAACAATTCCGTATCCCGAACAGGGTTAAATGACATCGAACAAACGACGTCGGCCGGATGGTTGCAAGCCCAGCAAGTCAATGGTTTGGGTGTCATGCTGCTGACGAAGGCCGTCGTATGTACGATGCGGGAACGGCAGGAAGGGAACATTATTAATATTTCTTCTATTCAAGGGATACTGGGACCTCATTTTCCCGTCTACGGGGACAGCGGAATGACTAGCGGAATTGAGTATACCTACGCCAAGTGGGGAATCGTCGGGATGACGAAGTGGCTTGCCAACTATTACGGTAAATACAATATACGGGTCAATTGCATCTCCCCTGGTGGCTATAATCCGACGAACACCGAGCACGAAATATCATCTGACGAATTCTTGCAAAGATATCTGGAACGCACACCTCTGGGAAGAATGGCTGATGAGGATGATATTAAGGGAGCTGTCGTCTATCTGGCATCCCAAGCTTCCAAATATGTAACCGGACACAACTTGGTTCTCGACGGGGGATGGAGCAGTTGGTAAATGATGAACTCGCCTACAGTCGGATCAACGGTTTAGTTTTGTCCAGAATGATGCTAGGTACAGCACAGCTCGGCTTAAGCGGTTATGGAATCAACAACCAGAGCCATAACGTGGATGCGAATGCTTTGTTAAGCGCCTGCGAGCAGACCGGAGTGAAATGCTACGATACAGCCTATGAATACGGGGATGCTGAGCTTAAGCTGGGGAATTACTTCAAGGACAAGGAAACGCCGTTTATCGTCTCCAAGCTGAAGATCGATATGGATCTAACAAGCGAATTGGAGATTGAAAGTCAGATGGTTCATAAGACCGAAGCAATTTTGGAACGGTTACAATTAAGCTCGCTACCGGCACTGATGGTTCATAATCCGGACATGCTAGATAAGTATAGAGGTTCGATTACGAAAGTCATGAAAAAGCTGCAAAATAATGGTCTCATCCGAAGAGGAGGTATCTCGCTGGGTGCCGTTCCTGTAGTCCAATATGATGCGATTTCCGATCTGATCCGGGATGACATCTATGAGGTAGTACAAATTCCGATGAATTTGTTCGATCGAAGACTCGTCGAATGTGGGGCAGTGCAACAATTYAACCAAGGCGGGAAAATCATCGTCGTCCGGAGCGTATATTTGCAAGGATTATTTTTCATGAGTCAACAGACGATTCCGGAGAAGCTTCGACAAGACGCGGGTCCCTTGCTGGAGAAGCTGAGAGAGTTGGCTGATTCAGAGCAAATATCGATTGCCCAACTCGCTATTTCTTATATTCGTGACATGGAAGGTGTGCATTGCCTTGTCATCGGGGCGGAGAGCAAGGGGCAAATAGACGACAATCTGAGTTTGATGAAGGGACCCGGAATATCGGAAGCAACGAGAGAGAAAATAGATCGAACGTTCGTGGATATTCCGGAAAAAGTGATAACTCCTGCCATGTGGATCCAATAGGCTCCAAGTGATCGCTCGGTACAGATCAGGGAGCATTGACTTGTTTTTCACGAATAGGGTAGTATGAGATAATTGGTATTACCATGAGATCTATGTTGGAGGGAAATATGGAACCGTTAGCTCAGGACGAATATCGGATGTTAAGCCAGTTGGCTTGCGATAAGATTAAAGGTTACATAGCCGACAATCATCTTAAGGCAGGAGACAGACTCCCTACCGAGAGAGAGTTTGCGGAACAGCTGGAAGTGAGCCGACCTGTCATCCGGGAAGCGTTGGGAACACTCGAGGCGTTAGGTTTGATCGTGAAGAAACAGGGGAAGGGAATCTATATCAAGGATCCGAATTTCTCTGTTTTGTTTCATGAGATGATGGGAGTCTGGCAGCAGGATGAGAGTAGCTTCGATCAGGTGCTACATTTCCGCATTTTGCTTGAGCTAGCCTCCGTGGAATCGATTATTGAACAGGCAGAAGAGGCAGATTTCGAGCGGTTATATGCGTTAATTGCCCAATCGGAGCAAGAGGCGACAACGATAAGTGAATTTATTAAGCTGGATTACCTCTTTCACCGGGAGCTACTTAGCTTGACTCGCAACCAKCTGTTCTCTCAGCTAACCGATGTCATTAATAAGTATTTTCATTTGGTAGAGACGAGCAAGCTTAAGGATGGAAATTTTCCCGGGAAGTCTGAAACGATTCGGCAGCACCGGGACATTGTCCAATCGTTGCAAGCGAGAGATAAGGAGAAAGCAGCGCAATTGCTGAGAATGCATTTGACCGGTAAGAGGGTGGACGCATGAAGCCGTTGAAGCGGATGAATCTGAAGGATGTTGTTGTAGAGAAGCTGCATAAACATATCGTGGAGCATCAGCTAGTACCTGGAGATCGATTCCTGAACGAGAAGGAAATCATTGAGCTTGTTGGAGTCAGCCGGACTGTCGTACGCGAAGCGTTAAAAGCGATGGAAGCGGTAGGTGTGCTGCTCATTAAACCGGGCGATGGTGTTTATGTGAGCGAATCCTCGATGCAGCATCTTGTCAGTCAGTTTTCTTTCCGATGGTCACGGGATCAATCTAGGATGCTGGAGCTGCTGGAGACGCGGATTATGCTGGAGCTGTCGGCCATTGAATTGATCGTTAAGCGATTGAACGCAAAGTCGGTCCTCCTGACCGTCGAATTTAATGAGCTGGACATGTGCATTGAACAAATGACAAGAGCCATTAGGCTTAAGCACCCTATAATGGAAGAGGATATCGCGTTTCACCGTACGTTGTTCAAGATGACGGGTAATCAAACCTTCTATGAGCTGAGTGAAGTCATCACCCAATATTTCAATGAGGTCAGAGAGAGCCGGATGTCAGAAGCGGATGGTTATGGCCATACACTCCTCGAGCATTCTCAAATCGTGGAGTATCTCAAGCAGAAGGATATGGATGGTGCCAAGAAGGTAATGGTTAAACATCTGAGTCCGTTGAAAGAGATCATTTTGGATGGACAGTATTAAGCAGTCAGATAAGAGAGAGTGAGAGGGGATGTGAGCGAGGCCCTTCTCTTACTAAAATGGTAATACCATAATATATTTATGTTTCATAATATAGAGTTTAAAGGAGCTGCCTATGACTCGTTCAACTAAGCAGGGAATATGGAAATACGCGGATAAGTTGCCCAACGTATCAGAGGAAAATCAGATTTCTCTCGGCGAGGGTAGATCGCCACTCATCAAAAGTGTGCGCATCGGTGAAGAACTGGGGCTCACGAACTTATACTTTAAGCTTGAATCGTTAAATCCAACGGGTTCATACAAGGACCGAATTTCAGCACTTGGCGTTTCATTGGCGAGGGAATACGGGCGTACCGCTTGTACGGGAACGACAAGCGGAAATGCTGGAGGGTCGATTGCGGCTTATGCGGCAAGAGCGGGTTTGGCGTACAACGTATACGTCCAGGAAAATATCGTAGCGTCGAAATTGGAGCCGATGATCATTCATGGAGCTAACATCGCGAAGGTACAGGGGTTCGGTTTCAGTCCAGAGATTGGGAACCGCGTATTTGCCAAGGTGCTCGAAAATGCTGGCAAGAACAATTGGGAGCTTTTAATTACGGCTTACGCTTTCGCCCCTCTGGCGATGGAAGCCGTGAAGACGATTGCTTATGAATTAGCAGAGGATCTAGTCGAGGAAGCTGATGCGGTATTCGTACCTGTTGGCGGCGGAGGACTGTTAACCGCCATATACAGGGGATATTCCGATCTGTTGGCAGAGCGGGCGATCAACCGTCTTCCCAAGCTTGTTGCTTGTCAATCGACGGGCTGCGCTAACGTGGCGAAGGCTTGGGAGGCTGGTCTTAATAAGCCAGTAGACGGGGAGTCAACATCGAGGATTTCTGGGATTCAGGTACCTAATCCACCCGACGCCATTCAGGTTCTGCAAGCGATACAAATGAGCGATGGATTCGCTGAAGCGATCATCGACGAGGAAACTTGGTTTTGGCAGGAGCAGATGGCTGTCAAGGAAGGTATCTTCTGCGAGCCGGCGGGAGCTATCGCTATGGCCGGTGTAGCACAGGCGCTTAAAGAGGGACGAATCAGCAAAGATTCCAAAGTCATATGCATCGTCTCGGGTGCCGGTTACAAGGATACGGATCGTATGGGGACACTGGTCAGTCAGGCTTCACCGGTTCCTACTATTATGGCGGATGAGATGTAAGCAATAGGGAGGGGGAGCTTGAATGGCGGAAATACGATTGGGTATTGTCGGTTTAGGAAGATTTGCCAAGCTTCATATAGAATGTCTGCAGCAAATTCCATCGGTAAATATTGTGGCCATATGTGACATTCGCTCTGAGCAGGTCGAGGCTATGGCACAAGAGCTGAAGTGCAACGGGTATACGGACATACAGGAAATGCTTCGTTGTGAAGCTCTGGATGCTCTTGATGTTCTAACACCGGAGTCGTATCACTACGAAGCTGTGATGACCGGATTGGAAGCGGGCTGTCATGTATTCGTGGAGAAGCCACTGGAGTGCGATCTGACTCTGGCCGAGCAGATGATTCGGTTCGCAACGGAACAAGGAAAGCTGCTGATGGTCGGACATGTCACGCGATTTGATCCGCGCTATATCAACATGAAGCAATCCATAGAGAGAGGTGATATCGGTCGTATTCGTTCCATCTACGCAAGGCGAAGTGATAAGCGAGAATACTTCGGGCTCTATAAGCGAACACCTGTCGTATTTATTTTAGGTGTCCATGATATCGATCAAATTTTGTGGTACAAAAATGAGCTTCCGGTCGAGGTTTACGCCAAACGATCATCCTCTGCTGAAGGTGAGGATATGGTGTGTGCGATGTTGACCTTCCAAGACGGATCGGTTGCGATGATGGACAGCAACTGGTTAGCACCTAAGTGCTGGCCAGCGCCCCAGGACCAATTTACGCAAATTATGGGGGACAAAGGGTTATTACGAATGCAAAATCCCGATCAGGCATTCAGTGTCTGCTCTGATGAGCTGTATGATTTTCCCTACATGTACGCGAACCGCAATATAAATGGCAAGCTGGAAGGGGCTTTATTATCGGAGTTGAGCCACTTTGCGGATTGCATACTCACTTCTAAGCCTTCTACTATACTCCGTCCAGAAGATGCCCTGAATGTTATCCGCGTAGCAACGGCTATCAACCGGTCCTCTGAGCAGGGAGTGCCAGTGCTGGTCAGCTCGGTTACCACCTGATGCGCGTCCGAGATCGTATTTATTGGATCGGTAGCGGTCTTCTCGGCATGAATTCGACCGATGAGCTGGACTGTAACGTTTACTTATTGGATGGAGGCAGTGAGCTGGCGATCATCGATTGCGGAACGGGTTATGGGGTGCCGAACATGATGGATGAATTGCAAAGGGATGGTTTCGCCGTGCATGACGTTCACTATATCCTATTGACCCATGCACATATGGATCACGCTGGCGGAGCTTCAACGATGCAGCGCTTGACGGGGGCCAAAGTCGGAGCCTCCGAATTAACTGCACGGCTCGTTGAAGTAGGAGATGAAGAAGCCATTGGGTTAACTCAGGCAAGAGAAGTGGGTGTGTACCCTCAGGACTGTAGCTTTACACCATGCTTAGTGGACTTGAAGCTGCAGGGCACGGATCGTATTACAGTTGGTGAGCTTACGCTGGAGGTGATTGAGACTCCTGGTCATAGCCGCGACATGGTCAGTTACTATTGTCCAGAGCTGAAAACTCTGTTCAGTGGAGACAGCATATTCGTAGGGGGACAGATCGCGGCGATCCCTACGAAGGACTTTTCTATGGAGCAATTATCAAGTTCATTATCGATCTTGGAGCAGTTGGAAGTGGAGAGCTTAATGCCGGGACATCATGTGCCTGTCGTGAGGAATGGCGGCAAGCCAATCCGTCAGGCCGTGGAAGCTTTCGTGCGGGATGATGTGCCGCAAAGCATTGTGTAGACAATAGGATTGGTTTTGGACAAATAAACGAAATAAGGGAGAGTTTACGATGAACAGCAGCTTTTACCCAGCATTAGGGACACCGTTGGATCAGGATGGAAATGTTATCATGAATAGTTTAGTCAAGCATGTGGAAGACCAGGTCAATAAGAAGGCAGAAGGTCTGCTTGTTATGGGTTCGATGGGTATTCAGCCAGTCATTAAAAACAGCGAATATGCCAAGGTAGCCGAAATTTCAGTGGAAGCGGCGCGGGGCGCTTGCCCGGTTTACGTTGGAGTTATGGATAACTCGATTGCTCGGGTAAGAGATCGAATCGACAGTTTGAAGGAGCTACAGCTTGATGGGGTCGTGGCAACTCTTCCCTTTTATTTTCAATCCTCACAGGAGGAAATGAAAGTCTTCTATCGCGCTTTAGCAGATTCGTCACCTTTCCCTTTGTATTTGTATGACTTGCCTGGCGTTACTCAATGTAAGACCCAAGCTTCTACCGTTATTGAGCTGATGTCACATCCGAATATAGCAGGAATCAAATCGGGAGACATAGCACTTGCTAGGGTGCTAAGCCGCAAGGTATCTGAGATCGATACGCACTTCAAGGTCATTTACAGTGGATTGGATACCTTCGATGTCGCCTATGGCTATGGAATTACGAGAAATTTGGATGGGATGTTCAGCTGTACGGGGGCTATTACAGAGACTATGTATACTGCATTAAGTGAAGGTAACCGTGAACTAGCTGCACAATGTCTAGATCAGATTGTTGGCCTTAGGAATGTGTTCATCGAGGTGGGCGTGTTCCCGGGCTTTACCCATGCGATGAATTTACTTGGCTTTGAGGGTTGTTTCCATCCGGACTACGCAACTGACCTAAACCCGCAACAAGCAGATAAAGTGAAGAGCTATATGCAGCAGATCAAGTTGATCTAAACAAGCTTCAATAAGGATCACGGAAGGAATGAGCGATGATGAAGTGTATTGAGGCACAAAGCTTCCAGCTTGAATCGTATCCCCACGCCGCGAATGAACAAAAGAATCTTACCTTTCAATACGATGAGGGGATGAATGCGGAAATTCCCTTACATATTATTCGAGGGATCAAGCCGGGGCCAGTATTATTAGTTCTTGCGGCTGTGCATGGGGATGAATACGAGGGAGTACAAACGGTCATTGAACTGGGACGTATGCTGTCTCCCGATGATATTCGCGGTACCCTGCTCATGGTGCCGATCGCGAATCCCTTTGCTTATCGGGTTGCAGATCGGTTAACTCCTGAGGATGGGCGTAATCTAGCACGTGAATTCCCGGGAAATCCTAGTGGAACCGTGACAGAGCGGCTGGCTTGGCATCTAGGAAGCTGCTTGATAGAGAAAGCCGACTTTATGCTGGACCTGCATAGTGGAGGAACTTATTACGATGTGCCTGAATTAGTAGGCTATTACGATAATGATAACGAAGAGATAGGTAGACGTTCCAAGGCCGCCGCTGAAGCCTTCGGAATGGAGGTGCTATGGGGGCATGCCGAAGTCACACCGGGTCGGACGGTCTCACATGCTACGGATCATGGGATTCCTTGGCTCTATACCGAAGCTTCAGGAGGAAGACGTATTAAGAGGGAGGAACAGCTTCATTTTCGCAACGGTGCACTGCGGTTGATGGATCACCTGGGGATGCTGATACAGCCGGAAAAATGGATAACGAATGTGATGCCTCTAATACGTCATCGACTAACGGGCAATGGAAACTTTGATGGTTCCATTATATCGGAGCGAGAAGGATTTTTTGTTCCATCTGTTGTGTTACTGCAGAAGGTTCGACGAGGGGACAGCGTCGGAATTGTGTATGACACCTTTGGGGAGATTGTACAGGTATTTGAAGCGGTTTGTGATGGAGTCATCGTAGGTTTAGCAGGAACTCCGGCCATTAAGTCGGGATCTATTATTTATTTGATTACGCAAGAGCAAGAACAATAGGAATGGAGAGATGAGCGATGATCTTCGGAGATCTGAACGATTGGAAGCAAGAAGAAGGAGCATTCTCGCCCGCCATACGCCAAGCGATGGAGGTTCTCCAAGGCACGGATTTTACGAAGCTTGCGCCTGGAAAATATGAAATCGACGGAAACCGAATGTTCTACATGGTCAGCGAGAGCACAACCCGCGATCGGCAGGAATTGAAGGCGGAATCCCATCAGTCCTATATGGATATCCAGTATATCGTCGATGGGGAGGAGAAAATCGGTTTTACCCGCTTGACGGATGAACAGATTATTATCCAAAATTTACTTGAATCAGACGATACACTTCTCTATGATAATCTGTTTGATGAGATGGAGCTGATCTTGCGAGCGGGCACTTATGTGATGTTCTTTCCTGCGGATATTCATCGCCCCGGTTGGAAAGTGCAAGAGCCGTCCAAGATTAAGAAGGTCGTTATCAAGATTAAGCTCGATTGATCAGAATTGATATGTTCCACCTGACCTAATCTAGATTTGAAGGGATGATTAACCGATGTCAAAAGCTATTCAAGTTAATGAAGCTCCGCAATTTCCACTTCCGTTCTCACATGCGATTGTTGCGGGGGATTTCGTCTATGTTTCCGGTCAAGTCGGTGTTGATCCCGCCACTAGTAAAGTTGTAGGTGATACTATTGAGGAGCAAACTCGGCAATGCCTGCGTAACATCGAGATTATTCTTGAGAAAGCGGGACTTACACTGGATCATGTAATTAAAGCGAACGCATATGTAAGTCGTACTGAGGACTTCCCAGGCTATAACAAAACCTATGCTGAAGTATTTAGTCAGCCTTATCCTACACGGACTACAGCACCTGTTAACCTAGGAGCTTATTTGGTAGAGATTGATGTTGTCGCTTACTCTCCCGCTAAACGGGGGTAAGTCAGAGCAGTATTAGCTAGGGAATGAGTCTCGCTGATTCTCTTTCTCTTTTCCACTCGGAAGGGTACACACCAAATTTACGTTTAAATTCGCCGCTGAAATGATGGATACTACCAAATCCACATTCGGCGGCTACTTCTTTAATGGGCATATCCGAGGTGTCCAAATAGGTTTTGGCCGCTTTCATACGCAATTGTAGCAAATATTGAATAGGAGTAAACCCGGTCTCAGCTTTGAAATGTTTGATTAGGTAAGTAGACTGGTAGTTAGCAATTTCGGTTAATGATTGCAGAGATATCGAGTGCTTATAGTTGGTTTCCATATGAAGTGCAAGTGCCTTGATGACATCTTTGCTTAAATTATAACGTGAAGGGTCTGCTTCTTTCTTGTAGGAGGTTAATCGACTCTGTACGAATAATAAAATTTTTTGAACATCAAGCATCATGAGCTTCTGCCCGAACGGCTGGGACAAGAACGAGGAGTTTAAGTTAGGAGCAATGCTATCGATACAGTGTTGCATTGCATCGGACAGCACATGGTCATCGTTATCGCTACTGCACTGTAATCTATTACAGAGCAAAATATGTTGTAAGTCGGGGAAGTCCGGCTCACAATCTTGCAGTTCAATGTACCAGAAGTTTGCTTGCTGGGACAGGATCGTAAGATCATGCGGTGTATTGGCTGATATGAGAAATAAAGAGCTAGATTGAATGTTATAATCATTGCCTAGCCAACGCATTCGGTAACTTCCTGATGAGAGATAGAGCAGCTCGGCGGCAGGGTGGATTCCACCTGTTCTGACCTGTGATGGGGCTTGATGGACGACGACTCCGTAGTTTCTTATCCTCATGGGAAACACCCTCTTTTGTGTTGGAGTTATTTTTTATAAATGAATAAACTAAATTATGACTGTGAAAGCAAGAATATATTGTTTGATTTATATTTCGAGTTATATTTTATAAATACATTATAGAACCTGATTCTTATAAATGGAATGTATCACCAGGTTCTCAGACGAGGTGTCGAGGAGCGTTATCCAGGTACCGTTATTAATGTTATTAACTCCGGCGTTAGCGGGGATTCGATTGTCCCGTCACGTTCCCGGTGGGAGCGAGACCTCTTCATGTATAAGCCGGATCTCGTGACGATTTGCTTCGGACACAACGATGCCCATAACCGTGAAGAGGGGCTTCCTGCATTTGTCCAGTCGATTAGTGAATTGATAACACGAATCCGCCAGGAGACAGAAGCGGAAGTACTTCTCATGACTCCATATAAATACGGGCATGAACCGACTTGGCGAGTCCTATTTGAATGAGGAACGGATTTGGTCTATGTATCGAAATAAAAACCTTCAAGTAATGGGTACTTTTAGTCATCTGACCTCGGCTGATAGTCAGCAGCAGGAAGATCTAGACTATACCAGTCTTCAGCTAGAGCGATTTGATAGAGTGGTTCATCAGGCGGCATTGAGTGGTTGTCAGCTGGGACAGCTGCATATTCAGGGCAGCTACGGTATTTTGAATTATTCTGAATTGAGTTATGATATCGCGCGTCCTGGCACTTCCCTTTACGGATTGCTGAGCGACGAGAGCGATGAGGGTATGTTAAGATGTTGAACTTCGCCCTGTCTTATCACTCAAGGCGAGAGTGACGCTGGTGAAAAACGTTCGTGCAGGCGATCCGATTGGTTATGGCTCCTGCTACACGCCATCAAGTGACAGTGAAATTGCAACCGTGTCGATTGGTTATGCGGATGGTATCCCGAGGGAGCTATCAAATAGCGGCGGGTGTGTAATTATTCGAGGTCAGCGAGCACGAATTGTCGGTAAGATATGTATGGATCAGATGATGGTGGATGTAACATTAATAGAAGGCGTGTGTCAGGGAGATACGGCAACGCTGATTGGACAAGATGGTCAAGTGAGTATTACAGCTGGGGAGATCGCGAAGCGAGTAGGAACAATCACAAATGAAGTAGTTAGCGCACTCGGCAGTAGGTTGGAGAAAGTATATTTTTAAAAATATGATCTCGTATGGGTACATTGGTTATTATTTCTTAAGAAACAAAGAATGGAGTAATCTAATTATATGTTATGCTAGTGAGTACAACTAAACGTTGTACTTTTTTTATTGGGGATCGAGAATTTGCCACAATTTTAAAATGGAGATTATTTACTTTTTCATATAGAATAGATTGATACATAGAGAGAGAGAAATATTGCTGGGAGTTGAACGGAAGTGTATTGCCATCATTGCGATAAGAAACGAACAGACGATGCAGTTTATTGCAGTCAATGCGGTAGGCAGCTTGTTTTTGAAGATGCTCATTCTGAAGCTGCGGCAAAAGCCGAGTGGACGGAAGACATAGAGGAGACGGCTGCTGCTTTAGATATAGACAATGTGAACACAGTAAAAGAGGTTGCTCTTTTACCAAGCACGCAGAAGAGGATGCGCGGCAAGTATTCGGTATGGCTATGGCTGACACCTACTATTATTGCTATTGCTATGACAGCTCTAGTCTATGCTTACTATGAATATGAGTCAGGAATTAATGACAGAGTTATAGAGTTGCAAACCAAAGGGAAAGTAGACGCAATTGCTGGGAAATATGAAGAAGCATTGGCGTCACTTAAGCAAGCAAGAGAATTTAGACCGGATTACGCAGCGGTACAGTTAGATATTGCAATTGTTTCTCACGCTTTGGAGCTTGAGCTAGCTATTAGAGATGCAGCTAAACTATTGGAAGATGAGAAAAATAGTGAGGCGGAGCGTACGTTAGGTCAAATAAAAGATGAGCTGAAGGGACATATTGAGCCCATCTATTCGAAAGTAAAGGAATTGCTTGAAGCGCAAACTATAAAGCTCGAAGTAATCAAGTTGACAGAAGACTATTCACAACTGACGACAGTTGATGCGCTGATTGGAAAGCTTAACATTGCTAACGGTATAGAAAGTGATGGAGCGAAAGTGGTTCGTGAACAAATCGTAGCAAGAATCGTTGAGGTCAGCTTGGAGGAAGCGGAGAGTCTTCTGAAGAGAAAGAATTATAGTGAGGCCATGACTGTGGTTGAAAGAGCATTTGAATTCTCGAAGGAGAATGAGCAGCTGCTTGCAATTGAAAAACGCATTGAGAAAGCCCAACTGCTGTACGAGAAGACGGAACAATTGCGACTTGAGCAGGCTATGCAAAGAGCGGCGGCAGAGGATTTGAAAAATCAAACGGCAGCTGTAGAGGTTGTGAAAGTAGAAAAGACAGTCGACGAGTTCGGCGATCTTACTATAGAAGCTTATTTTAAAAATGTGGCAACGCGACCGATCTATGGGGTTTCCATTAAGTTCATCGTCTATGATGTAAAAGGGGAAGAGATAGGTTCAGTTAAAGCTGATGCAACGCCTAATTACATTGAAGCAGGTGAGAATATGACTGTTACTGCTACCATTTATGGCATACATGATGAGAATACTACCATTGTTGCTGAACCTGTGAAATGGTATTTGGATTAAGGGGGCGATGAGATGAGTAAGCGAATATGGTTTAGTGTCATCACATCTGCTCTGGTTGTATGTGGAGGGATAGGGGCTGCTTTGGCTATTCATGCAAAAGCCCCACACAAGCTGGTGGGCAAACCAATGCTTGCTGTATCGGATAAGGAAAATGCAAAGTCACTAAAGGATATTATTTTTGAGACGCAAAAGCTTGTTGTTATGATTGAAACGGATGACGGTTCGCAAGGCTCTGGGTTTCTGTATAACTTAGAGGGGGATTTAATTACGAATGCGCATGTCGTCGCAGGCTCAAAGCATGTGAAAATAAAAACGGCAGATGCCCGTGAGCTTGAAGGTGAAGTAATCGGGATTAGCTCAGAGCCGGATATTGCTGTCGTGCGAGTGCCGGATCTCGCTGGTACAGAGCCTTTGCAGGTTGCCCTTGAAGAGAAAGCTGATGTAGGTGATGAAGTGCTCGCTGTTGGAAGTCCGCTCGGCTTTCAGAATACCGTTACAACGGGCATTATTAGCGGTTTAGGCAGAAGCTTTGAAATTGAGCAGTATAAGTATTCGGATCTTTACCAAATTTCCGCACCGATTGCACCTGGTAATAGTGGCGGGCCTCTAGTTGATCGTAAAACGGGAGCCGTGCTTGGTATTAACTCCGCAGGCATGGATCAAGGCTCTATAGGCTTCAGCATTCCGATTGTAAATGTACTCACAATTGCGAAAGGCTGGTCGAAGGTGCCGATGGAAACCTTGCCTGATCTAGTACAGCAAGGTGAGACAGGCGATAATCAAGGGAAGACTTCCGTTGAAGAGTTTGCGGATTACCTCGTAACCCATTTTTACGATAGCTTGAATAACGCCGATTACGTGTACGCCTATTCACTGCTTGGCGGTAATTGGAAGGAAGGTACAACCTATGAGAATTTTCGAGAGGGCTACAAGGGTACGCGGAACGTTGTAATCGAGAATATGCACGTGAATAAGAGCGGAGATAACAAAGCTATAGTCATTGCAGTGATATCTGTGGATGAGCGGACTGCTGGTAAATATGTGCTTAGTAAATACCAGGTTACTTACGAGGTCGGGTACGAGAATGATCAGTTGAAGCTGTTAAGCGGCAAGGGAAAAGCGATTAAATAATGAATTTATACGATTGATATAGAAGGACGGAAGAATGATCAGGGAAAAACACAGAGCACGATAGAGCCATCCAAAGGGGACGGGTCATCGAGCTCTGTGTTTTTTTAATATATAAGAATTTATAAGTTTTCACATTATAAATGTGCTTATATATCACCGCGAAACGAATGCTATTGCCGAAGAGGACGGCGACAGCCGTTTACGCTTGTTGGATACTTAAAAGAGATGCCCTCCAGCTCATGCTTCGTGATCCTCTTCTCTCAGGAACGGTGAAAAGATGAGTTGGAGGGCAATAGAATCATTTGGTTGAACGGGAAAGTTGAGCAGATTTGATGGAATGATACGGCCATTATATAGAAGTTGATAGCTATTTCTACCCCAAATTGGCACACCGCCAACCGATAGGATTTCACCATTAAAGGAGAAGCGTACAGCACCTGTTTCAGCCAGAGCTTGATAAATAGTTAAGCCTGGACGGAAGGGAATAATATAGGACTGCGTCACATTCGGGTAAGCATTTCCTCCGTTAATGATTACTGACACAACATTTTGCTGGACCGGTGGAAAAGGAAGCGGGAATGGAATTGGGATTGGAATAGGGAACGGAAAGGGTGGTCTAGGTGGTGGGAATGGTCCTGGTCCAGGTGGGAAGTGACCAGGGCCTGGAGGGAAGGGACCAGGACCGGGATGAGGTGGATGCGGGAACATGCCAGCGGGTCCCATGCCACCGGACCCCATGCCACCGGGTCCCATGCCACCGGGTCCCATGCCGCCGGGCCCCATGCCACCGGGTCCCATGCCGCCGGGCCCCATGCCACCGGGTCCCATGCCGCCGGGCCCCATGCCACCGGGTCCCATGCCGCCGGGTCCCATGCCACCGGGTCCCATGCCACCGGGTCCCATGCCGCCGGGTCCCATGCCGCCGGGCCCCATGCCACCGGGTCCCATGCCACCGGGTCCCATGCCGCCGGGCCCCATGCCACCGGGTCCCATGCCGCCGGGTCCCATGCCACCGGGCCCCATGCCACCGGGTGGTGAAGGGAATATCATACGCGGACCGCCGCAGCCGCAGTCTCTGCTGGTCCGTGTCGGTTGCTGCTGGTTTGCAACAAATTGTTGTTGGTTATTATAGCCATAAGTATAGTCCATGCTCGCACTCAGTCTCCTTCACGAAACAAAATAGGCTTTTTCCTCATGTATCCTATGCGATATTTGCCTATCCGGTGTTTGGGTTAGAGCATGAAAGTTTATTCGAATGTGAGTGGCGATTTTCATTGCTATATAGAAGTGTGTTTGAGACCATAAGCACGATTTCGGAGCTTACAGGTACTGCAGGGGGCTCGAGTGAAGGACTTAAGCACGGTTTTCGAGCTTACAGCGCTGATATTGCTTGTTTTCAAGCACAAAAGGTGTCTGTAAGCCCAATTTTGGAGCCTAAAGTCAATTTGGGACGCTCGAGTGAAGGACTTAAGCACGATTTCGGAGCTTACAGTTTTCACTTGGCTTTGGAGGAACCAACCAACCAACCAAGCATACTGGATGGTTCATGTGTTCACGAACGTACCCAATGATTGAGCCAATCAGCCCTCCCTGCTAGATAAAAAAAAGCGGTGCCGCCTCATAGGAGAGGGCGGCGCCGCTTAAGTGAAGAAGTATTATTTTACAGCTGCTTCGTAACGTTTGCTAACTTCATCCCAGTTAACTACGTTCCAGAAAGCGGCGATGTAGTCAGGGCGTTTGTTTTGGTAGTTCAGGTAGTAAGCGTGCTCCCAAACATCAAGACCTAGGACAGGTGTTAAACCTTCCATGATCGGGCTGTCTTGGTTAGGCAGGCTGTATACTTTCAACTTGCCGTTTGCAACTGCTAGGAAAGCCCAGCCGCTGCCGAAACGAGTTGTTGCTGCTTTAGCGAAATCAGCTTTGAAAGCATCAAAGCCGCCAAGCTCGCTTTCAATTGCTGCTGCAAGAGCGCCAGTAGGAGCTCCGCCAGCGTTTGGTGCGATTGTTTCCCAGAACAAGCTGTGGTTAGCATGTCCGCCGCCGTTGTTGCGAACTGCAGTGCGGATAGCTTCAGGAACGCTTGCAAGGTCACCAATCAATTCATCGATTGATTTGTTTTGCAATTCAGGAGCGGATTCCAAAGCAGCGTTAAGGTTGGTCACGTATGCGTTATGGTGACGACCGTGGTGAATTTCCATTGTAGTCGCATCGATATGCGGCTCAAGTGCGTTGTGTGCGTAAGGCAATGCAGGTAGTTGGTGTGCCATTATTAAAAACCTCCTAATAATATGTAATTATTCTTAACCATTATCCCTCATCGTCAAACATAAATCAACATTATTGTTTCAAAAGTATAGTTGCAACTTATCTCACCAGACCAACAATAGGGTATCACAGGAGCAAACATATTATACGAAATTAACGCACAATTATCATAAATTTAACATAAAAAGAGATTAAATGAATGTAAGCGCTTAATATAAAGCGTTATCAAGAGTAAAATGACGATTTCTTTGATTTTTTTACGAAATATTAAAGAATTTAGCAGGATTTCGTTTAAATTTGTCGTAATATAAACTAGATGCAGCACATGACATGGTATAGAAGGTGTAATTAAATGAATGTTCGTTCCTTCCAGTTATCCGACTACAGACCAATTACAGCACTACTTGAAGATGTACTTTCAGAAGAGTGCTACGAACAAACGATGGAGGCCTTTGCCCGTCAATTGTCATGGGATAGTGATTTAGTTCTAGTTGCTGTCGAACATTCAGAGATCGTGGGCATGATTATCGGGACGATTGATAATAACACAGGTTATTATTATCGTATTGCCGTTTCTCCTCTCCATCAAAGGAAAGGGATCGGTAAATCACTGGTACAGGGATTACGCCAGCGTTTCGAACAACGTCGTGTTACAAAGATATTAATTACCGCGGACGAGCACAATGAGCCTGTTTTACCGCTGTATGAGTCGATGGGATATGTTGCTAACGACTTTTTCAGATCCTTTCAGAAACTGAGCATTGTAGCGGGTTAACGCGAAATTTTACTGCATTATTTTTATGCGCAGGGCATATCTGCATCGCCATTGCTTTTGGCGTTGAGATATGCTTTTCTTAAATTATAAGGGGTTATAAGTGTAAACTTATAACCCCTTATAATTCACCGCGAAACGAGCTTTGCCTCCAAGTATGGCGACAGCCGTTTACGCTTGTTACTATACACATGTTTGGGGAGAACAGGATGGAACGATATCAGCACTGTGTTATCAAAAGCTTTAAGCATGACGGTCATATTCATCGTACTTGGCAGCAAAATTGGTTGGTTCCAACTGATCTTCTGGTTTCTGAACATAAAGTGGAGTCGATGACAGTCCTTATTAATCGCCAAACTCCTATACAAGAATCTGATGGTAAAGTATGGATTAGTCGAGTGCCGGCCGTTTCCTTTTTTATACCAGGCCAATGGTTTAATGTCGTAGCTTTGCTTGAGGAAAATGGGATTCGTTACTACTGCAACCTTGCTTCGCCTCCTTATTTGCAGGGCGATGTGTTGACTTATATTGATTATGACTTGGATGTCATTCGAACAGCGGATGGTGGACGATTCATTGTTGACCAAGATGAGTATGACATGCATAAAGCGATGTACCATTACCCGAAAATGGTTGATGACAAGGTACGTGAAGGTTTAGACGCGCTTCTGCTGCGAATCGATCGGGGAGAGTCACCCTTTCAAGATAAATTTGTGAATTTATATTATGAGGATTGGCTAAATACATTCGGTGAGGTGGAAGAATAAGTATGCCAACCAAACATTCATTCGAGTGGCGCACTGAGCTGGCAGACTGGTTGAAAACACTAGCTTCTGCTTTTGTAATTGTAATGATTGTACATTTTTTTATTTTCAACTTATCTACTGTAGAGGGCCATTCAATGGAGCCAACCTTGACGGAGAAGGAATGGCTGTTCGTTAATAAAATAGTATATTTTGTCGGTGATCCTAGGGTTGGGGATGTCGTGATTTTGAAAGAGCCGAAGAACGGTGATACTGATGAGAAGCTTCTTGTAAAAAGAATAGTCGGTGTAGGCGGTGATCGGATTGAAATTCATAATCAGCATCTGTATCGAAACGGCCAGCAAGTGGATGAGCCCTATACCGATTCATTAATTGAGGATATGAATTATGGACCAATTGTTGTCGATAAAGGGCATTATTTTGTAATGGGCGATAATCGCCATGCTCATGCAAGTCTGGACAGCAGAAAGTTTCACGCCGTTCCGGAACAATTAATTCGCGGACGAGCGGATTATATTTTGTGGCCTTACAAGCAAATGAGATCGTTGTAGCAATTAGGAGGTCAAATAGCTTATGACTGACCGTTGGGCAAAGCTAAAGGAAGAACTGCAAGGAGCGGCATCGAGCCTTGGTATTGATAAAATAGGATTTGCCTCTGCAGATATGTTCGTTTCCTTAAAGCAGATCTTGCTTCGTCATAGAGAGCTTGGCTATGAATCGGGCTTTGAGGAGTCTGACATTGAGAAACGGACAAATCCCGCTTTATTATTTCATGAACCGCAATCCATCATTGCCATAGCCATTGCCTATCCGTCTAAGCTAACAAATCCGCCTAAGTCGGAGCCTGGTGCAAGACGGGGGATTATGTCACGTTCCGCTTGGGGCGATGATTATCATGCGGTGCTGCGAGATCGGCTGGGCAAGCTAGAAGCTTGGCTGCGTGAGCGTTATCCTGAGCTGCGCGTGGAAAGTATGGTCGATACAGGTGCTCTATCGGATAGAGCAGTCGCGGAGCGTGCCGGTATTGGCTGGAGTGCTAAAAACTGTTCCATTATTTCACCTGAGCTAGGTTCATGGATGTATCTCGGTGAGATGATTACCAATATACCTTTTAAGCCGGATGAGCCAATTACGGAAGGCTGCGGCTCCTGCACGAAATGTATTGATGCTTGTCCTACAGATGCGCTCGTTGGTCCGGGACAACTTAATTCAAGCCGCTGTATTTCCTTTGTAACACAGACGAAGGGAATGCTTTCGGATGAGTTTATGCGCAAAATCGGCAATCGTCTCTATGGCTGTGATACGTGTCAAACGGTATGTCCGGTTAATCGAGGAAAAAATTGGACACACCAACCCGAGCTGCAGCCTGATCCTGAGCTGGTTAAGCCGCTGCTTGTTCCCTTATTAACGATGGGTAATCGAGAGTTTAAAGAAAAGTATGGACGCACTTCCTCCGCATGGCGCGGCAGAAAGCCGATTCAGCGCAATGCTGTCATTGGTCTTGGCAATTTTAAGGATGCTAGTGCTGTTCCCGATCTCGTTCAAGTATTAGAGCAGGACACTCGGCCCGTGCTCCGTGGAACGGCAGCGTGGGCACTTGCTCGTATTGGTGGAGAAGAAGCCAAGGCAGCTTTGCACGCTGCTTCCTCTAAAGAGAGTGACGAGGAAGTAATGCTAGCAATAGATAATGCCCTTGCACAGTTTGGCAGCAGTGAGATTGAACCGCAGGAATAGAGGCTGAGGGACTACTGCAGCATTCTTTTCAAATATATGGTTGAAGAAGACAAGCTGTTCGTTGCGAACAACGACTGAACATGCTAATATATATGACATTATAAACAGCTATAGATTAGAGAGGGTCAGGTGATTATTTTGACGTGGGTTAACATTGTCATTCCAATCGTAACACTATTAGCCGGAGCGGTAGGCGGCTTTTTTATCGGGGTATATTATTTGCGGAAGCAGCTTGAGAAGATGCAAAATGATCCAGAAATGATTCAAAAAATGGCCAAACAAATGGGCTATAATTTAAACAAGCAGCAGATGCAAAAAGCACAGCATATGATGAAAAACCAAAAAGGACCACGCAGATAAAAGCAAGGTTGTAGGAAACCGGAAAGGGTGTATGGAATGGCGGGAAGAAAAGATTACGTCAATTCAAATGTAACGGACAACCGGGAGCAAATTGAGCATCATGTTAAAGAGATATTGAGGCTGATAGGCGAAGATGTGGAACGCGAGGGTTTGCTGGAAACACCAGCTCGCGTAACTCGGATGTATGAGGAAATTTTTGCTGGATACGAGGTTGATCCTCGTGAAGTGCTAGGCGTAACGTTCGATGAACAGCACGAGGAGTTAGTTATCGTTAAGGACATCGTTTATTACAGTCAATGCGAGCATCATATGGCTCCGTTTTTCGGTAAAGCGCATATCGGATATATTCCTAGCGGAAAAATAGCGGGACTAAGCAAGTTGGCACGACTAGTCGAGGCTATTACTCGTCGTTTGCAGGTACAAGAGCGAATTACTTCTCAGATCGCAGATATTATGACGGAAGAGCTAACACCTCACGGCGTTATGGTAGTAGTGGAAGGCGAGCACTTGTGCATGTGTGCGCGTGGTGTGAAAAAATACGGCAGCAAGACGGTTACATCAGCCGTCCGCGGTGAAT
This sequence comes from Paenibacillus sp. P4_A7, assembly GCF_056402455.1. Lineage (NCBI taxonomy): Bacteria > Bacillati > Bacillota > Bacilli > Caryophanales > Paenibacillaceae > Paenibacillus > Paenibacillus sp. P4_A7. Next base: position 50,978 of record NZ_JBFUHJ010000014.1, read on the forward strand.
TCCGCCAAAACGCAGCTCTTCGTTCTGAATTTCTTGCCCTGCTAAAACAATAGACAAGCTATTGGAATGTAAACGCCTCATAAGCAGATAACACTGCTTATGAGGCGTTTTGCTGTTGCTGCTCACTCTCTTCGCAATTAGAAGGGTAACCATACAAGCCTACGGGCTTCCTCGAACCGTTCATTCACATAAGGCCAGTTTACGACGTTCCACCAATCCTTGATATACTCTGGGCGCTTATTCTGATGCTTCAAATAGTAAGCGTGTTCCCATACATCAAGCGCGAGCAAGGGGATTACATCCCACTGAGATAAGTTTTGATGCTTCTCAGCCGTCAATATTTCGAGTCGTCTGCTGCGCGGACTCCATACGAGAATAGCCCATCCGCTGCCTTCTACCTTGGCGGCCGCCTCGCTAAACTGTTTTTTGAATGCGGCATAGCTTCCAAAGTCATTGATGATCTGCTGACCGATCGTACCAGTAGCATCACCGCCGCCCAAAGGTGTCATGATATCCCAGAACAATGTATGCAAATAATGGCCTGCCCCGTTAAAAGCAAGCTCTCGTTCCCAATGTTTGACGAGGTCGAAATTTCCGGTTTCGCGTGCGATTTGCAGCTGCGTCTCTGCTTTATTTAAACCATCTACATAAGATTGATGATGGATATCGTGATGGATGCGCATCGTTTGTTCATCGATATAGGGCTCAAGTGCATCATATTCATAGGGAAGTGGAGGCAGTGTATGTCCACCGATTGGAACCTGTTGAAGCGGAGTGCGCTGTTCTCGGTTGCCAGGGCTGTTCACTGCTTGTCGGTAAGCACTCATTAATCCAAGATAATAGTTCGATTCACGGATCGTGTGAGAGATAATCGTTCTAGCCGTAGAGGAAGTTGCCGCAGCCGGGCTAAAATCAGCGAGCTGAGTTAACTGCTCGATGTAGGCTTGTGATTGCTGAAGCGCTGCATCAACAAGCGCTTCAACGGTTTGCTCCGCATGGGAGGGGAGACGGGACGGGTAGGGCAACCACTCGTCAAGCCATTGGTTGGCATAATGAGCGGTATGTGAGAAGACTGGCTCCCATGATTGGAGCAGTTGAACATATTGACGATCCAGACTGGGAGCGGAATGCAAAATAACAGCCGTATGCTCCTTCTCTTGCAGCTTCCAATGACGGATGAGCTCCATCACTCTGACAGGCATTAGCGTTCCATAAATAAAAAGCACGGACATCGCCTCCTTTTATCTGAGCAAGTGCATCTAAGTTTAGATGTATTCGTTGCTCGGAGGGCTTATGTCGTGCTTTCGAATGAATGGGTTTTATTGTTGTATTTATATTATAGTTCTCTGTTTGCTTGAAGCTGTTGATCGACTTGACTTAAAAATAAAGCGGCTCTTTGAATATACTCTCCTGGATGAACTTGAAAAAGCAATTCGTGCTTCCCGTCAGGCACAATCCAAGAGCGGGAGAGAGGGTTTCCTTGATCCGCCGCAACGGCTTCAGCTGTTTGGTACGGAGCCTTCACATCGTTTGTGCCATGCACCACGTAGAGTGGTATATCATATTTATTCGAAATGACTTCGTCCGCAGGGATAGAACCGAAGCTCGTTCCTGTCCACAGAGGAATCATAGATTCAATAATGGGCAGCGAGAACGAAGGAAGAGCTACGTACTGATTAAGATTATCAAAGAGTGCTTCTGGACTTGGGATAAAAAGACTATCGAGAATCATCGCATCAATTTCGTCGGTGAGGAGTGCTGCTTGCAGAGCAGTCCCGGCACCCATTGAGAAGCCCCACACCACGATGTCCTCTGCGCCGCGGGACTTTGCGTAGTTAACAGCAGCGAGCAACTGTTGTGACTCCTCGTGGCCTCCAGTGGCCGGTGCTTTGTATTGCTTTGATGCATAGCCATAATCGAATAATAATATATTATAATTCAAGCTGTGAAGCAGCTTGGAAAGCTCATACATCGGTACCCAGCTTTCCTCGCGATTTGCTCCATAGCCGTGGCTGAATACTACGGTGCGAGGAGAGGAAGCGTCGTTATATTCCTTATCCGTTGGAATGAACCAGCCGCTAACCGTCGTTTGACCACTATTACTAGCAAAGATGACATCCTCGTAATCTAATCCGATAGCTGCTTTCGGATTGGAAGCCAGAGGAGCGACGTAAGGGTAAGCGAGCATCCAAGCGACATAGCCATGAAAGATTACGACTCCTAGCAGGCACAATGCCGAAAGGGCGGCGATAAAAGCGACCAACAAATGTTTTCCGCGGCTCTTTGATTTTTTTATAACGAAGGTGTTGTCTGACTCTGTAAAGGGAAAGGGCTGCATCGGTGTCAATATAGTTGTACTCATATCATCGTTGTCCTCCTCGGTATGAATCGTCCAGCAAGAACGAGTCGCCTGTCTAGTTGTAAGCGCTTTATAATTATGTTAAGGAAGTTATTTGAAAACAGTCTTGTATGACTTTAGAACTTATTTCAGGATGATAATAAATTCACGATTTCACGATTTATAGATGAAGCGTTTCTAGTACTTTTATCGTAGTCCTCACCCGTTAGCCTGTCAATTGATGTCGATTAAATGTTAAACACCTGTAATATAAATGTAACGTAACGAACTTATCTTTACGATTATGGAAGCTATGAGTTATACTAGATGAGAACGGGTTTCATTGGATGAAACTTAATGGAAGGAAGGTGCAACTGCATGGAGGAAGGTAAATCGACGGTTCGCGCAGTAGATCGAGCGCTTGATATATTGTTATGTTTTACTTCGAAAACAGACTGGGCGATGACGGAGATTGCTGAACATGTTGGCTTGCACAAAAGCACGGTTCACCGAATGCTTGCCACTTTAGAGGACAAAGGCTTCGTAGAACGTGACAGAGCAACAGATCGCTATCATTTAGGTCTAAAGGTGTGGGAATTGTCCGCAAACCTATCACGAACAGATGATCAAGCAACAATTTGGCTGCCTGAAATGGAACGACTTCGCGATCGTCTCGGAGAGACGGTTAGTATATATGTAAGAGACGGGTCAGAGAGGATCCGCATTCAAGCGGTGCAAAGCAATCAACCTGTTCGTCGGGTGGCGCCTGTAGGTGTAAGGCTTCCGCTTTATGCAGGCGCGTCCAGCAAGGTGCTGATTGCTTATTCGGAGCCGCTTGTACAAGAAAGTATTTTTGGAGATCCATCATGGCTGTATTCTATCGACCTCGATTATTATAAGATTCAACTGGATGAGATTGTTGCACAAGGTTATGCGACGAGCTTTGAAGAACGTGAGCTGGGAGCGGCAGCGTTGTCAGCTCCAATTTTCAATCGCACAGGTAAAGTAGCCGCAGCACTGTCTGTATCTGGTCCAGCCAGCAGGATGACCATGGAGACGATGCGCGAGTATGCACCTGTAATGATGGAATCGGCTAAGCGGATGGGAACGATGATTTTATAGTCACTTCATAGAAAAAAAGCAGGCCCTGGGGTTAACCCCAGGGCCTGCTTTTTTATTTTGTTACATGAAGATGTTATCATGTAACACATTTGAACTTACTATTACATGTTTGCGATCATTTGACGAAGTAC
>NZ_JBFUHJ010000015.1:0-52716 GCF_056402455.1 Paenibacillus sp. P4_A7
CTCCTAACTGARCTCCTAACTGAACTCCTAACTGAACTCCTAACTGAACTCCTAACTGAACTCCTAACTGAACTCCTAACTGAACTCCTAACTGAGTTCCTATCTGAACCACGATCTGAGCCACTTCCCAGCTCCTATCTGCACCACCATATGCATTTCTATCTGCAGCCTTATGCGCTAAGACTCATAGTTTCAGTTTTTGAAATTAAACGAGTGCGAGAACCGATTAGCTGCGATTTAGTGTCAGTGTTTGAGTTTAAATGCTGGGTTTGCTGGAGCCGTGTCCTCATTCCGGGGGACTAACTGCAGATTGTGAAACTAATTCGTCTCTATTTCAATCAAGACGTTCAGTAGTTTCACAATCTGAAACTACTTCCACCTCTCTCCAAGCTGCTTAGCGAATGGGGGCTTTCATAGCCAACAGGTGCGCTTGAGTTTTGAATGGATTTTGTACAATTACACACCTGATATTCGATCTTTTTTAGCGTTTGAATGGAAAAGGTCCAATCTGATGGGTAGTTAAAAGCAAAAGCATTTGAAAATACATAAACAAATTTATTTAAATGACCTCTTGAACCTGGAGTTACTCCATGGTTTATAATGAATAACAATATGAAATATAAGCATAAAAAGCCAAGGATTAGAAGCTACTTAAGAGAAGGGAATGATATTCTTGAGAAAAGTAGTAAGCTCCAGAAGAGGAGGCTCGGAATAAGAAATATGACCATGTTAAAACTGAGATTTACGATTGGTGAGGTATCAAATATATTAGGTATTCCCGTCGACACTTTACGTTACTACGACAAGATCGGCTTACTCCCTTCACATGATCGGGACGCGAACAAGTACCGCTATTATTTTCTAGAACAATTCGATTCTCTAATTACGATTAGAATGCTTAGAGCAATGGATGTGCCAATTGAGCGTATTCAAGCACTGCTTACAGACGACAGTTTGGATGATATGCGCGAGCTGCTCACTAATAAGCAGAAGGATATCGATCGGCAGCTGACCTATTTAAAGCATCTGTCTCAGAAGGTAGATTTCCTAAAAAACCAGTTTCAACGCTTTGAGGACACGGATGTTATCGAGCTGGTGAAAAGCAACCCAAGCTGGGTGTTTCTTACCGATTCTATCATGGAGAGTGACGATAAGAAGTTTGGGAGCAAGGTGCAGCAGCAGGTAAGTAAAATCAGCGCCCATCAGGAATGGCTCGCTTTCTGCCATATTATATCCATCGTGTCGATGAATAATCTTATCGAAGGAAATTATCACACCTATTTGAATAATGGTATTTTGTCCACCTTCCCAATGGAGGATAATGCCGACATATTTCAAAAATTAGAGCCAAGCTTTTGTGCGAGAAAATGCGCGGTCATTCCCAGACAAAGTTATACCGAATTAGACGATCATTACGAACAGATGAAAGCATTCATCCATAAGCGAGGATTGAAGATCGCAGGAAACTCTCTTGAGATCAATCTATATAATCAGTACAACAATCATTACATCGAAATCTATATTCCGGTATCCGAAAATTAGAAAGGGTGGTATACGAATGAAAAAGTTATTAACGGATGGACAGCGTATTGTGAATGAGGATGGAGCACAGGTTATTTTGAATGGCGTTAACTTGGTCTGTAAGGAAAAAGGGAAGGGATATGTGGACCCATGCGACGAAAGCTTGTTTAAATGGTTTCACGATCAGGGCTACAATGTTGTCCGCTTGGGTTTGATCTGGGATGGCGTGGAGCCGGAACCAGGTGTCTATGACAACGAGTATCTTAGCAAAATTAAACAGCAAATCATCTGGGCGGAGCAAAACGATATGTACGTTTTTCTTGATATGCATCAGGATTTGTATAGTTTGCTCTATGGTGACGGAGCACCTGAGTGGGCGACCTTCTCGGATGGTCTCCCTCATGTGGTCGGTCAAATGTGGAGTGACGCTTACTTAGAAAGTCCAGCACTGAACCGTGCGCTGGATCATTTCTGGGAAAACGCGCCAGCTTCTGATGGAATAGGCTTGCAGGATCATTATGCGGCGATGTGGAAGCATGTAGCTCAGTTTTTTAGCGGTTGTACCAATATTATCGGCTACGACATGATGAACGAACCATACCCTGGATCAAGAGGGCAGGAGGTATTTGGCGCTATTATTGCAGCCTACGCTCAAACTGTCATGGGCACGACTGAGGTTGATATGGAACAGCTATCTGCACTCTGGTTTGATGATGAGAAAAAACAAGAGGTGCTCGCTGGTATGGCAGATATGGATGTCTATCGCGTGCTGGTTGAAAGCGCGAAGGAAGCTTCACAAGTATTTGAGCGTGATGTGCTTACTCCTTTTTTCAACAAAACAGTGGCAGCGATTCGCTCGGTTGACCCTGACGGATTTATGATGTTAGAAACAAGTTATTTCTCTAATATGGCGGTGGAATCTGGCTTGGAGCTTGTAACGAACAATGAGGGGGAGGTTGTCCATAATCAGGTTTTTGCCCCTCACGGTTATGATTTGGTGGTCGATACGGATCATTATGAAATTTATAATCAAGATCGTGTTGATTTGATATTTGCTACTCACCGCAAAGTACAGGAGCGGTTGAACATTCCTGTCCTGGTTGGGGAGTGGGGAGCATTCACAGGCAATCCTGCAACCTTTGAGCTGTCAAAAGCTATTATTTCTATTTTTGAACAGTATCTTTGGAGTAATACGTACTGGTGCTGGTATGAGGGATACAAGGATACGCCATTTGTAAAAGCTCTGAATCGAGCCTATCCACAGGTAACGGGGGGCGTGCTTGCCGGGTATCGTTATGACTATGACACGGATATTTTAAAAATAGACTATATTCCGTCCRGTGAGGAGACTTTAATTTACCATCCGCGCGCTGCCTTGCTTTCTAAAGAGCACATAGTCGTTTCTGGAGCGGATTTAAGTCTAGTCGAGCTTCATCCTTACTCTAATTCGGATGGTGGGATCGTATCGATTATCTCCCCGAAAGGCGAGAGTAGAATAACAGTTACGGTAGGAAAGCCATCTTTAGTGTAGTTAATCGTATGTAATTGTAAAAAGTGAAACCCGACCTGTAAAGGGCCGGGTTTTCACTTTTTACTTGGAAATTCATTTAGCTAGAGATTTCAGGCAAACGACCTCGCCTTGCTCTCACTGATAAACCGTAACATAACATTAGAATTATGGCAGCTGATACATAGGGGTAGTTAATATCAATATCGAATAAAAAGCCTGCAACGATAGGTCCCGCGATATTCCCAAGGCTTGTGAAGGCCGAGTTCAGTCCTGCGACATATCCTTGTTGATCAGGTGCGACCTTAGACATTTGAGTGCTGAGTGCCGGTCGTAATACATCCATCGCCAAAAACACAATAAAAGTAACGACAACAATTAACCAATAGGTGTGTACAAACAAAGTTAAAAATACGAATACGGCGGAGATAATCAAGCTTAGTGAAATGACCTTCTTCTCTCCAAGTCGATTCAATATCCATCCGAATATGGTAGCTTGCACAACGGCACCGGCTATAGAACCAAACGTAATAATGTAGGCAATATCCTTCGGTGTAAAGCCGAACTTCTGATCGACAAACAAACCAAAAACGGTCTCATAGTTCGCCAAGCCGAAAGATGCAACAAATACAATAATCAGACTTAAAAAGTATGGTTGTTTGTAGGAATGAAGGAGCTGAACAGAAAGGCTCTGTCTCTCGACTTTCTTGGAGACGGTACGTTTTTCTGCTGGCAATGATTCAGGCAAAATCAAAGCGGTCACTAGTGCCGCTACCCCTCCGGCTATCGCTGCAGCGTAGAAGGGAACACGAATCCCATATTCGGCTAGTATGCCTCCGATTCCTGGACCAATAATGAATCCTGTTGTTATGGCTGCAGTAATGAACCCCATACCTTTGGCTCTCTCTTCGTTTGAGGTTATATCGGCTGTATAAGCCATGACTGCTGGCATGATGAGCGCGGCACCGATTCCTCCAAGAAATCTAGCTATAAAAAGCAAATAAGTTGAACTAACTGCTCCAAAGAGTCCTTCAGAGAGTGCGAAAATAACCATCCCTAAAACGATAATTTTTTTCCGTCCTAATGAATCAGACAGTCTTCCGGCTAAAGGCGAAAACAAAAGCTGTGTTAATGAAAAAGCCGCGACAAGCATACCGACAGTACTTCCGCTTATATGAAGCTCAGCCATGTAGGTAGGCATGATTGGGATAACGAGTCCAATTCCTGTGAAGACTAGAAAAATGTTAAACATAAGGAGCAGAAGCGCGCCCCTATTTCTTAAAAGTAATGTCATAAAACAATTCCCCCGAGTACGCAATCTATTGATGTGTTGATTGCCTATACTATTCCCTTATTCGTCTAAAATATCTTTAATTGATATTCCAAACGTTGATTAATAATATATACTGAACGTTCATTCAGTATTTTAACATAGACATTGGATTCATTCAAGAAGTCTATAAATGAATATGCTATAATTTGGTAGAGTCATAGACGAGGAGGATATTACATGCGTATGGACGAGAAATTATTCCGTTATTATCTTGAACTGAACGGTCCTGAAGCTGGAGAATGGAACAAATCTCCTCAATGTTTGCATACGGAGGTAGTTACGCGAGAGTATGTCCGGAAATCCTTTACTATTTTTGATGGAATGAAAGTATGCAACGTAGGTATCGGTACGGGTGAGTGGGATGATTATCTTGGCTATTGGCTCAAAGGAAAAGGCAAAGTAACAAGTATAGATATCGATGAAGAAATATGTGAGGTATTTGAGTATAGACAAAAGAGAGAAGGACATCCGAATCCTTCTAAGGTTTTGTACAAAAGTATTTTTGATTCCGATCTGCCCGTAGATTCCTTTGATATGGTGACCCTAATTGGCTCAGCTATTCAGGAATCGGGAGACTTCAAGAAATGTCTGGATTCTTGTTTTCGTTTATTAAAGCGTGATGGCTACTTGATGTTTATGGCCAATTTGAAATACTCCCCAGTACAAATGATGGAAGAATACATAAGAGATACAAGCTACCGTGTGGAACAAAAAGATGAGTATGAGGATTTTCCAGAGTACCCTTTTTACATATATAAAGTAAAAAAAGTGTGATTCATTATTCAGATGGTTGACGTGTGGGTCTCGCTAATAGCCTTTATCTTTTTGTACAAAAAGATAAAGGCTATTTTATTTTGTCCATTGATATGAGGAGGAAAATTATTTACTATTCTAGATGATAATGATAAGCATTATCATAAAAAAGGGGAATGAATTAATAAATAGATTCAGGGCCACACCGCTAGAGTTTGAGCCTGGACAGGAATATAGATATTCGAATTCTGGCTATGTTCTTTTGGGAGCACTGATCCAACAGGTTACGGGACAGCCGTATGCGGTCTATTTTCAAGAGCAACTGTTTAATCCTGCGGGAATGTACGATACGTGCATTGAGGAGCCTAGCGAGATTTAAAGGATAGAGACCTGGGATATCAGTTAGATGAAAATGGCCAACTACAGAACGCGCCTTACGTTCATATGTCCAATGGCCATGCAGCAGGGGCTATTTTATCAACGGTTAGKGACTTGCATAAGTGGGATCAAGCACTCGATTCAAATATTTTGATAAAAGAAAGTACGAAACAAGGAATGTGGACTCCATCTAAAGAAACTACTGATTTATCATATGGATATGGTTGGGTGGTTCAAAAAACTCCGTATGGTAAGCTTGTAAGGCATAGCGGTGGGGTATATGGGTTTAGTTCAATCTTTTTAAAATATGTGGATTCAAATGTGACGGTTATCGTCCTTAATAACACAACGCAGCCTGTAGATACGATTGCTAGAGAAATTGCAGCTATTGTCATCGGAGATGAAATTGGCAATTGAAAGAGGTTTTTGAAAGACGCTCAGCGATTGAGCGCCTTGCAGGCAATCCAAGTCACGGTTACTTGTCGCTCTCGGACCAGTGTGACGGACGAATGAGTGACTGTGGCAGTTTGGTATGTGCATCGCCCTTCGCCGCGTTGAGCTGGACTTGAGTGAGGAAGATACTATCGGTGAGATCGGCTCCCCTAAGGTCTGCGTCTCGGAAATCAGCCCCGATGAGATCCGCCATTCTCATGTCTGCTCCTCTGAGATCAGCCGCAATCAGGTAAGCACCTCTTAAGTTGACATATTTAAGATCGGCTCCCTTGAGATTGGCGCCGATGAGATCAGCTCCTCGACCAAGCGTCAGAGTCTTCTTACCCTTTAAGATGCTCTTTGGCTTGCGATGAGCTTCATCTCGCACGAGTTCGCTAGTCTTTAACAATAGAACATTGACCTCAGCACGATGTGCTGCCACATTCAGTTCCAATAGTGAGTCGGGACTAAGATCAGTTAGGCGTTTCGTCTCATCGAGCGCAGAGTGGAGTGCACCATGGATCGAATGAGCGGCTTGCAACGTTAGCGCTTCAGTTAAATACCAGAGCAGCTCTTGCAGCTGCCACATGGTTGGGAATACCTCGAACATTTGCTTCGCGGAGCCTGGGGCTTGTCGCCAGTCACGTCCACCGAAGGTGATTTGGGAAAGCTTTTGCCCTGCGCCAAAGCAGTCATAGACTGTGCAACCGCGAAAGCCCCGCTGCCTGAGGCTCGTGTGAACGCCGCAGCGGAAGTCATGTTGCAGATTTTGGCAGGGCTGTCCGGAAGCCTTATCAATTGCAAAGTCCACTGAAGCTGCGAAGGGCAGTGCAACACAGCATAAGCCGAAGCAGCTCTCGCAGTCAGCTTGCAAGCTGAGGCGACTTGTATGGAGACTAGATCCTGCATATTGGTGATTTTCAGACATGACGAAGTCTCCTTCTACTGAAATGTGTTCCTATATTTAGGTAATCTAATTTTAAGGCAAATCTATGGTAGATAATAGATATATTTTTATTTATAATGGTGTGAAAACTAAAGGGGTTTGGATATGATTAAAGTTGCTTATTTAGGTCCCAAGGGAACTTTTTCAGAAGAGGCGGCCCATCAATATTTTTCTGATCAAACCGAATGGCTTATGCATGAATCAATATTAGATGTGTTGGAAGCTGTTCATAACGAAGAAGTAGATAAATGTATCGTCCCTATTGAGAATTCGATTGCTGGGAACATTCATATGACTATTGACGGTTTATTGATGTACAATCTGCATATTGAAGCGGATCTAATCTTTACGGTGTCCCTTCATTTGATTGGAGATCCCGAAGCCGATTTTAGCCAGATAACTACGGTTAGATCCATAAGTCCTGCAATCAATCAATGCAGAGAGTTTATCAAACGAAATCACTTTAAGACGGAATATGCAGATAGTACAGCGAAGGCCGCTCAATCCATTAAAGCCTCACATACGGTGGCTGCAATTGCTTCAAAAACCGTAGCAGAGCAATACAACCTGAAAGTGCTTGATAGTGAAATTCAAGACAATTCAGCTAATCACACCCGATTTATTGTTGTCAGCAAAAAAAATCCGTCGGGTAAAGAGCAAAAGAAGACAATGATGTTGATAACACCAAACAATGAATATCCCGGCGTGCTGTCGTCCATTCTAAATGTTTTTTCTGCACTAGGCATCAACCTGACATGGATTGAATCGCGACCGACTGGCAAGCAGCTAGGAACATATCGTTTTTTAATTGAAACAGAAATTGCCCAGGATGACCAACGGATGAATAAAGTGATGAGTATATTTGAAACGTTCGGACATCAGGTACATATTATTGGAAGTTATTCAACCACTATCCTTTAACTGGCGACTGAAACCAATTTAATATGCAATCGTATTAGTCAGAGTATTGAATTGTTTATTTTATCATTTGGAGGCTGGTTACATGTTTAATCGTCTATTTGCTAGTATTGGAATTGGTTCGGCTAAGATTGATACCCTGCTTGAAAAAAATCGCTATATGCCAGGTGAAATAGTAAAAGGTATAGTTAAGGTGAAGGGTGGAAATGTTGAACAACGTATTGAGACGATAACACTGTCGGTCATGACCGAATATATTAGGGAAACTAATGATCACAAAGTGAAAAACCATAGTGAGATCGTCCGCTACCGGGTATCCGATCCATTTAGCTTGTCAGCTGACGAGCTGCGAGAAGTACCCTTCTTGTTTCAGTTGCCCTATAAAACTCCCGTGACCGTTGGACAAACTCCGGTATGGGTGAAGACCGGTCTGGATATTAGTGGGGGAGTGGACTCTGGCGATAATGATCGTATTGAGATTGGCTTGACTCCGGGGATGGAAACGATATTTAATGCCATGAAAGTGTTAGGCTTCATGTTCCGCAAGGCAGAATGCGAGTACGCATCGCGACTCGGAGGTAACTTACCGTTCGTGCAGGAGTTCGAATTTGTACCTACTACACAATTCCGCGGGCATCTGGATGAGGTTGAAGTTATGTTCTTCCCTGCGGAGAATGAGCTGGAGATCGTTCTTCAAATTGACCGTAAGGCGCGGGGATTTAGCAGCATGTTTGCGGAAGCGATGAATTTGGATGAGTCCTTCATCCGCGTTCGGTTCACTAATCAACAGCTCTCAGCGGGTTATAATGCCGTAGCTAAGCAGTTATCCGATATCATCTCCCGACATATTTAGGTTGGAGAAGCTTTAGAAGCGGTCTATTCAATTGGAAAACAGAGCATGGGGGTAAGATCTCCATTGCTCTGTTTTTTTATGTTTGAAGTCACCATTTAGCCAATAACGATATATCCAGTAGCAGTAATACTTAATGAACCTCTGGCAGCCAGTGAATTCCTAATGCCGATAGGTATTATGCATGAAGCAAGCAGGGATTCATCTGTAGTCCTATGGTGGGCAATAGCAAACAAGCCAAAGTAGTTGGCATGGGCAGGTTAGCGCTCGGCTAGCTTTAGCAGCTCATCGACGACCATGTCTGGTTGGTAGCTGTGAATGTAATGAGAGCTGTCAGGTACGATAATTTGCTTGCCGGTTACAGACCAAGAGGGAAGGGCTGCTTGGCTGTCCATCCATGCTTTATCATCGCTAAGCTTGCCGAAATAGTCTGCGGTTAAGACGGTAAGCGGGATGTCGAGTGTCTTCTTGCTGTTGAGAATTACTTTGGCGTTATTCTGGCTTTGGCGGATTTCATCAGTCATATCCTTATTGCCCGTCTTTTGCAACACCGCTTTACGGTACAGATCCTTCAAATCATTGGGCAGCAGTTTCTGGCCGTTGCTTTGATCTGACATCCATTCGTCAAAACCTTTTATATGATACAGCGCCCTTATAACGCCCGTCGTCTTAAGTACTCGGTGAATAATCGGTATGAACGTAATCGGCTTACTGGCTGCGTAGTATTCTGGACTTCCACCATCAATAAGAAGGATGCCTTTTACTTCATCGGGAAAGCGCTGCGCGTAACGAATCGTTTCCAACGACCCCAATGAATGGCCTACGAAAATATAGGGAGGCTTCTGCCCAGAGACATGTAACAGCTCATGAATCTCATCAGTAATCGTATCGATATGTCGCTTCCTACTGCTCGTATCACTATACCCGTAGCCGAATCGGTCATAAACTGCAACTTTCACATGTGGCTTCAATCCCTCATACAAAGGATAAAAATCAGCGTATGGGCTCGCGGTTCCCCAACCCGAAGCGACTACAACGGTCGTGCTCCCCTTACCCTCTGTGTATAAATGCATCTTATGACCTGCCACTTCATACATCTTGCCAACGGGTATATATGATTTCGAATCCTGTTTAGACCCGTACCATTGATATAGGGTGCCGATGCAGATTAGCGGTATAAGAAAGGCTAGCAAGTAAATAATCAATTTGCGAATCGTTCTCCACATGTTCTTTAGTCTCCTTCTGTTGAGCTACTCCATCGGATCAAAAGCACTCACTCTACTTTATGGTAATTAGTTTTAATTGGAAATGGACTGTGGCTGGGGAGCTTCCCCGACTTTGGTCTAAAGTCAATCTGGTATATGATGGTGTAGCGAACCTAAGTTCAAAGGCCATATGATATAGTTATAATATGGAACGAATATGTTTGATCGTACAATTTTACATAGAATGGATGGGTGGAAATTTTGAAACAGAGCATATTGCTGGTCGAGGATGACCGATCGATTAGCGAGATGGTGGAAGCATATTTAACGGTTGAAGGCTTTCAAGTCGTGCATGCGGCAGATGGGGAAGAGGCATTGCGTTTATTTGCTTTGGATACGTACGACTTGATATTGTTGGACGTCATGCTGCCGAGGCTGAATGGAATTGATATTCTAAAGAAGGTAAGAGAGAGCAGTCTGATTCCCGTTTTGATCTTATCGGCTAAGGACGGCGATGTGGATAAAGCATTAGGACTAGGATTTGGAGCGGATGATTATCTCGCTAAGCCTTTTTCTATGATCGAGCTGCTCGCAAGGGTGAAAGCGGCGATTCGAAGGGCGACGCAATATTCAACTGTTCAGGAGCAGGTCAAGCCTACTATCCTTCACGTCCATGAGCTTACCCTTGATATAGATAATATTGACGTAAGCAAGCGGGGCGAGTCCATCAAGCTGACCTCGAAGGAGTGGCAAATTATACAGCTGCTGGCGCTCAATCCAACGAAGGTATTTACGAAGGAGCAAATATACAGATCGGTTTGGAACGATGACTATTTTGGAGATGAAAATGTCATTAATGTTCATATAAGCAGGTTGAGAGAGAAAATAGAAGACGAGCCTTCGTCACCGAAATATATTAAAACATTATGGGGTATTGGCTACAAGCTGGGTGAGTTTTAATATGGTTTATATTTTAGCAGGTATCATTATCCTACTTGTTATATTAAACGTCATTCAGTATCAAATGAAACGGGGACGAAGCTCCCAATTAACCGATATAGCGGAACGGCTAAGCCGAATTCTTGAACAGCGTTCTTCAGAGAAGCTGCTGCTGATGACCGATGATGATGAACTAAAGGCGCTGCTAATGCAATTGAACAGACTGCTAGACGACAACCAGAGCACTACGGCACAATTTAGGAAAACAGAACGATCCATGAAGAAAATGCTTGCTAATTTCTCACATGATTTGAAAACCCCGCTGACTGTTGTGCTCGGGTATATTGAAATGCTGCGAAGCGGCCGTCCTTTGGACACACAAGAAAGAGAACGTCTATTGCAGCTTATTCACGACAAAACGCTTGAAATGATTAAGCTGATGAACGGCTTCTTCGATCTGGCCAGACTGGAAGCGGGAGATAAGGACATTCCGTTGTCGCGATTACATGTGAATGAGCTGTGTAAAAAGAGTATTCTGTCCTTTTATGATTTGGCGTTGGCTAGCGGTCTCGAAGCAGACATCCAAATCCCAGAGACTCCGATTTACGTGCTAGGAAATGAGGAAGCGTTGGAGCGGGTGTTAGGCAATTTATTGTCTAATGCTATTCAGTATGGCGGCGATGGTAGAAGGATCGGTTTGGCTGTCGTTTGTGAAGATAAGCAAGTTGCGATCAAAGTTTCAGATTGCGGTAAAGGGATAAGCGCTCATAATCAGGAGCTCGTATTCGAAAGGATGTTTACGTTAGAGGAATCCAGAAACAAAGCGTTTCAAGGAAGTGGTCTCGGATTAACGATTACAAAGAGGCTGGTGGAGGAAATGGGCGGAGAGATTACACTGACGAGCGTTCCATTCGAAAAAACAACGTTCACGGTGAGGCTCAGACGCTTGCCCAATTAGCAACGTAAGATTTTTGTTAGAAATAAGCAACAAATAAGATAAAGCTTTTCGATAAACTTTGAACTAGTTATAACTAACAGAAAGGAGATGTACAGTGAGTTACATCGTAAAAACAAATGGCCTAACCAAAAGCTTCGACGGCAAGGAAGTCGTATCCAATGTGAGTATGAGCGTTCGCAAAGGAGAAATTTATGGTTTCCTCGGCCCCAATGGCGCTGGTAAAACAACTGTAATGAAAATGCTCACGAATTTAATAAAACCGACCTTTGGACATATTGATTTGTTTAATGAGCCGTTAACGGCATCTTCATACAACGTGTTCCGAAGAATGGGAAGCATCATTGAATTGCCGGTTTTCTATGAAAAGCTGACAGCTAAGCAAAACTTGGAGCTCCATGGCGAGTATATGGGCTACCATGACAAAAATGCGATCGGTGAAGCACTTGATAGGGTGAACCTCCACCAAGTTGAAGGTAAAGCGGTAAAAAACTTTTCACTCGGTATGAAGCAACGGTTGGCCATTGCAAGGGCGATCATGACGAAGCCGGAGCTGCTCATTTTGGATGAACCGATTAATGGGCTTGATCCCGCTGGCATTAAAGAAATTCGCAATTTGTTTCAACTGCTAAGTAAGGAATATGGTATTACTATTCTTATCTCCAGTCATTTGCTAAGTGAAATTGAGCAAATAGCCGACACAATCGGTGTGATTAGCAGGGGAAAACTGCTTGAGCAGGTTTCGATGGAGGTTGTGAGGGGACGGAACGCGGAATATATCGAGCTTGTTACGCCGAATCGGACGAAGGCGTGTGCGTTGCTCGCTGATGAGCTTAAGCTTACCAATTTTAAAATAATAAATGAAAATATGATTCGTATCTTCGAATCGGGTGCAATGCAGCCGACGATTTCGAAGACGCTCGCCCTAAATGATGTAGAGATCGAATCACTTACTAAGAAGTATACGTCGCTTGAGCAGTATTTTCTCGAGCTGATTCAAGGGGATGAGGTGCGAAACTCATGATGAAGCTAATGAAGCTGGAAGCTGCAAAAATGCGCTTAGGCTGGTATGCGAAGGCTGCAGTAATAGCGAATTTTCTAATTGTTTTATTCATGTTCATGGTTTGTTACGTAGAGAAGCTGGAAGGGCGAAGCGCTGTCGCCAATATGGATGAAGTATATATTGTGATAGGTTTATTTGTGAGAGCGGTATTTATCGTAATGGCAGCTGTATTGATCGGCAAGCTTATTATTGATGAGTATAAGAACAAAACCATAACCGTCATGTTTATGTATCCGGTCAGCCGGAAGAAGCTGCTCGCCTCCAAACTAACTCTAATCGCAGTAATTACCTTTATAACAATTATCCTTTCCAATCTTTTCACATTGACCGTTTTTATGGGCCTTAATCATTATGCACAGATTATTCCGGAAACGCAGGTTACAACGGATTATTTACCACAGCTTGTGAGTATAGTGGCGTTTGCCTTTGCCGCAGCTGGAACGAGCTTAGTTCCACTATATTTCGGCATGCGTAAGCATTCGGTACCGGCAACAATAGTTTCTTCGCTCTTAATCGTAGCATTGACTAGCGCTCATAACCCGATCATTTCTTTGGCCTCTATAATCTATATTCCTTTGGGACTGGCTGTAATCGGAATAGCGATCTCCTGGTGGTCGATTCGCGGTATTGAGAAAACGGATGTATTGTAGAGCTGTTTAATTAGTTAGGCATGAAGTTGATTGTTTTCCTGGAATTAGGCAGCGATTCTTTCACAACGAGGAGTTTAATAGAAACTACTATCGATAAAGCAAACGCCTTGTCGATAGTGGTTTTTTTGGTGTGTGCTTTAATTTGAATGGATATTGTACATTCAAATAGCTTATATTCCATGTATTTATGTGTTTGAATGGAAAATATCCAATCAAATAGGTAGTTAGAAGCTCTTTTACTTCATAACAAGCGATTAGCCTGTATGAAATACAGTCTAAGACCAATATATCGATTTTATAGTAGAGTTGATTGTATAAAATACAGTCAAATACGAAAAGAGAAAGGAAGAGAAGAATTCACTGGAGTAGTGTAGACTGTCGGTAACGAAGAAATAACAATTGATATTGAATTAGGGTATTTCGAGATCTAAGCTGAAAAAGCGCCGCGAAAAATGCGGCGCTTTTTTTAAAAGTGCCCAACATGGCGCTTCAGAAGTATAATAAAATGTGAAAGCTGTATTTTTATGTATGTATTGATGAGAACGATGGATATTGGCATCTAAAATAGAAAGTGGGATGGTGATGGTGTGAATCAATTAGATCAAGAAGTCCATGAAACAAGGATGCCCGTAAGTTCTCTACACGTGGTTGAATCGGTTCACGAACGTACTGTAAAAGCAGCTATTTACCAGATGCTGCATCGAATAGATGATTCCACACTCTCATCAGAAAAGTTGGCAAACATGACTTTCTACAGTCCTTTTCATTTCGATCGGATCTTTCGCTCAATTACTGGTATACCTCCTCGCCTCTATTTATCTGCGCTACGATTTCAGTGGAGCAAAAAGCTGTTATTAAAGTCTACTTTATCTGCTACTGAAGTCGGTCAAACTGTGGGGTATAGCAGTTTCGGCACATTTTCGTCCAAATTCTCCACTTTTATAGGCCTATCACCACAACAATTTAGAAATTTTATTGAGAGAAAGATGTTAGTTCTAAGTGAACTTAAGGCTATCCGAATAMCAGAGGAAAATAGGAGTCTATTGAATATTGTAATTGAGGGTTCAATAGACGCTCCAAAAGAGTTTCACGGGGTAATTTGTATAGGTTTGTTTACTAAGCCAATACCTATGGGAAAGCCCGTTTCATGCACCATGATCTTCGAGCCAGGCAAGTACGCCATATCGAATGTTCCTGATGGGACATATTACATAATGTCCATTGCATTTTCTTGGGATGATCCCCTTGATGAGTACTTACATCCGGAAAAATCATTGCGAGGCAAGGCAAGCGGAAAAGTCATAGTAACTGGAGGAATAGCAAAAGGTGAATCCAATGTAACCCTTCGTCCTCCAAGATTTTATGATCCTCCGATGTTGGTCTCCTTTCCCATTCTCGTCCAAACCTTTCTTAATAAGCTGGAAGAATAAAAAAGAGCAAACTAGAAGAAGCGGCATCTTTGGGTTTCATCTATTCTTTTTGGAGAGTCATATCAGACTACTAAACAAAAGGAGTGAATCCTATGTCGCGTGTCATTCATTTTGAAATTGAGACTAGAGACCCTGAGAAAAAAATCTCATTTTACAAAGAAGTATTTGGATGGAAATTTGAAGAGATGATGGAAGGGTATTGGATGATCGTAACTGGGCCAGATGAAGAGCAGGGTATTGACGGTGGGTTGATGAGAAGCTCTACAGAGGATGCATTACGAACAATAAATACAATCACCGTAGTGGATCTAGATGAATATTTAGGTAGAGTCGAACGGGCRGGGGGGAAAGTAACCTCACCTAAAATGCAAATACCAGAAGTTGGTGATTTCGCTTATTGTGAGGACTATGAGGGCCTTGCTTTTGGTGTGATGCAATTTTTTGATAGGACAGTTGACTAGTCGATGTATATTCAGGATTGAAATCAAGACGGCAGAGATGTCGTCTTTTTATTTTTGTTAAAATACAAAAAAAGTAAATTATTATCCCTGCGGCAGCAGGAATTTTGCTAAAAAAGGCGAATGTATATTCCCATGAAATTGAGAAGAGGAGACTGTTCAAATTGACTAAAGTGTCTGGTATCCTTCAAACGCGAATTGTCTGGAAAGACGCCATGCAGGTAGTAGGAGAGAAAATGAAATACGTCTATTTGGCTGATGTCCCCCCATCTGACAACGGAATTTCTCTTCTTTGGACAAGTTTTAACAAAAGGGTGGGGGAGATTGACCACTGTCTAGGCGGTGCATATGGACTGAAGCTGATCGGCAACGATTGCGAACCGGGAGGATCATTCGATTATATGGCGGCGGTCGGTGTTTCCCATGTGGAACAGGTACCCCAAGGTATGTCAACGGAAAGCTTCTCTGGTGGACTGTATTGTGTTGTTACTCGTCAAGGCGTTATCGATGAGATTGGGGCAGCGTTTAATTATTATTTTGGTGAGTGGCTCCCGCAATCTGATTATGAACCACGCAGCGGCGTGGAGTTTGAATATTACGATGATCGATATCGCGGTAATGGAAGTCAGGAGTCGATTATGGAGCTTTGGTTTCCCATTCAGCCGGCACAAGCCATACCATTGGAAAATCGGGTCGGGAGCGTATTTGTCCATGTAACGGATCTGCGTAGAGCGGCAGAATGGTACAGTCGCCTGCTTGGGCTTCCTATAATTGAGGAACGTCTAAACGGCGGGCCAGTATATTGGTTCGAGTTCCAAGGAACACATCTTATTCTCGACTCCAATGCGGCCAACCAGCAAAATCCAAAATGGCATGAATCGATGATGCCACGCATCATGTTTCCAGCACACGATATCGATGAGGCATACAGCTATATGAAAGAGAAGGCAGAACCTTTTTCGGAGCCAGAACGTCATGGTTCGATGGCGTATTTCAATTTCCGTGACCCGGAAGGAAATGCACATATGGTTTGCTGGAGTATCCAGCAGGATGAAGAATTGGAGCTTCAGGCACAGAGTCCTATCCTTCCTCGGATAGGTGGCGTTTTCGTGGACGTTGAAGACATGCGGACAACTGCCGGCTGGTATACCGAGCTGCTTGGACTGCCGCTTGATGAGGAGAATGCGTCACGATCGATCTATTCTGTTCCCGTAACGCGTGGGGCAGCGCTGCTGCTGGATCAAAATCGCTACTTAAACCAAGATTCGTTTACTCAGCTGTTCTATTTCGAGACAGAGGATTTTGAAGCAGCACTTGCCTATGTTCGGAGTAACGGCTTTGAGCTCATGGGCGAGCCTAATCACTTTGAGGATTTATCCGAATTCGTGCTGCTTGATCCCGACGGAAATCGTATCGTAGTTGCACAGATGCTGCGCCCATAAGTGAACGGCAGTAATTGATTATCTTTCAGAATCATGTGGAGGGATAGCGATATGAAAGTAGAAATTGTCGAGAGACCTGAGATGAGGGCAGCTGTGCTGCAAATACCGAGAGACGGAAATAGGGTCCGGCAGGCTTGGAAGGAAGTCGCGGGGTTGCTGGACGACCATCCCGTTGTAGCGGATAGGCAGAACGGTTTCGTATTCATTCCAGAATGGCAGTGGGCAACGGAAGTGACGACGCTTTGGGTCGGAATGGAGGTAAGTTCTTTTGAATCGTTGCCAGACGGTCTCGGAAGAGTCACGATACCTCAGAAGAGGTTTGCCAAAATATCGGTCAAAGGCAATCGTGATGTTATGAATGCAACGTACGGGTTTTTGTTTGATTGGTTTCATACTGGTCCATACGAGAGGGACGTGACTGAGGGTTCTTTAGGGTATGAAAGGAATAGTCTCCATCCGATTAACCCTTTTGAAATTGCAGCGGATGAGATTGACTACTTTGATTTCGATATTTTCGCACCAATTAAAGAAGGTTTGGGTAATCAATAATTAGCCAAAACAAAGACAAAGAGGTCGCTTCCTACGCGGCCTCTTTGTTATATCATAAATTCAGTTAAGCATCTTCCCACTTCTGTTTAAAGAATAGCTGATACAGCTTTACAACCACAATTTTGATCATCATATATACAGGAATGATGATGATCACACCGATGATCCCAAACGCATCGGTACCTACCAAGACCAATATAATCGTAGTAAGTGGGTGAATATCAAGCTGTTTGCCAAAAATGTAAGGTGAAATAATATTATCCTGAATTTGTTGTGCAGCTAAAATCACCACTAACGACCAAATGGCAACAGAGGGAGACTCAATCAAGCCAATTATAACAACAGGGATAGCTGACAGAAAGGCCCCGATAAAGGGGATAAAGTTCATAATGACGGCTAGCACTGTCAGTAATAGGGCATAAGGAAGACCAATAATAAGGAATCCAAAGTACATTAATACTCCAAGTGCAAGATTGACAACAACTCTCCCGACAATGAATCCGCTAAGAGAATTATCGATATCTTGTATGACCGTTTTGCCCTCTTCACGGAATCGCTTAGGCATGAAGTTTACAATTGAATGGCCGAATTTCCCGCCTTCTTTTAACATATAAAAAAGCAGGATGGGGAAAGTAAACAGAATGAGCGCAAAATCCGAGACGAAAGAAAACACTCCGGTTAGATAAGTAGTAATTAACGAGAATCCTTTGTTCAAATACTCGGTTAATTGAGAAAAGGGATCCACATCTTCCGGGATAATACCTGCCAGAAATCCGCTCTGTTCCAAATCCTGTAACTGCTTGTTCAACGTGTTAAACAAACTAGGCGCATTATCTATTAAATTTAAAAACTGAACACTTAAAGAAGGATAAACCCCAACTATAAAAAGGCTAAAGAGCAAAGCGGCAACTAAATAAATAATGAGTATGGCTAAAGTCCTGTTTAATTTCGGCCTCGCCATCCAGTTGACCAAAGGTCGCAATAGGTAATAAAAAAAAGAAGCTAACATTAATGGAATCAAAATAATTTTCAGCAGCGAAAGGACGGGCTTGAATATAAAATTAACAAGCGATCCCAAATAAATGATGCCAAGAACTAAGACAACAGAGATACATATTTTGATAAAACGATTTAACGAGATCAAGCATTCCACTCCAGTTCATATAAATTCGATTTTAATAGCGTCAATATATAATCGCATGAATGTAGTACCCGGTGCAATCCTGCACCTGTTGTAATTGAATTTATTTATAGCATCGACATATTCATAGGGATTATTCCTTAATTTCATGAGCGCCTTAATTTTCTAAGCAGAGGCTGCCTATAGTATTTCAGAATATAACGAACCACATAATAGCCTACAATAGAAAATAGAACGCTGTTAACCAAAGACCCCACTAAAAAATGGGTACCGATATGGCCGAGACTGCTAAAATGATCTACCGTTTCAGAGTAATCAAAGTCTGGAATAGGTATATCAATCACTTCTTCCAGCTGAAAGGCAGGGGTTGTAAAAAAGCTGCTTAATATGAAGCCCACCTTGTAATTTAAAAAGAATAGAACGGGCCACATAAAAGATCCAAGTGATCCCGAAATAATGGCTGCTGCAAGATTACCGCGCAGCAATTTTGCAACACCTACGGATAGGAGCATTCCAATTCCGAAAGTAGGAAACCAACAATGAAAAAAACCAGCCATAAAGCCAACGGCGATACGGTGATCCGAATTTTTTATTCGCAAAAGTCGTAGACAGTAGTACTTCATCCTTCTTATGAGTTTTATTTTCATTGTAGTTTCCTTATCTAGTAAGAATTGTTCATACTATACTATAATATCAAGTTTGTGCTTTTATATGTACAGATTGCAATTAATATTTGATAAGTATAACGCATATGGTAGTATTATATTTTTACTTACTGTATGTAGGGGTGAATTAACCGGAATGTTAAACAAGCTGAGTGAACATTCTATATTGCATCAGATCAAAGAAGACGAACTACAGCTATTGTTACCACATCTAACAGAATATCACTTTGAACCGGGTAAAATGATCCTACAACAAGGTGAGTCAAGTGAGAGTTTCCATATTATCCTATCAGGTAAAGTGAATGTATTCGTAAAAAAATGAGACAACAGTCCAGTTAGCCATACTGAAAAAAGGCCACTTTTTCGGCGAAATGTCTTGTTTGACTGGTGATCTTGTCAGCGCTAGTGTGAAAGCAGAAGAAGAGGTTTCTACTCTATCGATGACTCGCGCGGGAATTCTTCTATTAATAGATAGCAGCCCTATATTCAGAACGCACATCATTGAGGAGATGGTGAAGCGTATCCAGAAGTCCAATGACAGGGTTATGGAGGAGCATACCAAAAGCTTACTCATCATTAAACAAAATGAAACGGAAGATCAACATCGCTATGGCGAATTAGTTGGCAATAGCTCACAAACAAAAGAGCTTATTAGGGAAGTTGAAAGACTTTCTAAAATTGACGGAGTCATTTACATACAGGGGGAGCCAGGGGTCGGCAAGGCACATGTTGCTAGAAGAATTCATTATCATTCTTCCAAGGAAAGTGATCCTTTACTAACTGCCAGTGGCTCAGATTTTGATTTGAACTCATGGGATATGAAGGTTCGTGCCGCAAAAGGTGGAACGATTGTGCTTAACCAAGCGGAGCTGCTTCCCGCAGAAATCATTAATCAGATTATTAATTCGAGTCATGAGACCCGTCTCATTATAACGGGAACTGATTTACCCGGAGTAAAGTTTGATAACCAATTAATTATTGCACCGCTTCGGGAGAGAAGTGAGGATATCCCGTTGCTCGCATGTCATTTTTTAAGAAAAAGCGGTGCAGTAGACCCAGACGAGGTGATATCTCAAGAGGCTTTACGTATGCTGGGCTTGTATCCCTTTCTGACCAACAATGTAGAGGAACTCATGAGCGTGGTTCAGGAAGCATATATCCTTAGTAAAGGTAAAACCATTTATAGTAATCATCTGAGGTTCGGAAGACAAAGGGCTCCAGGCACAAGGCCTACCATTGGACTCGCGCTCGGTAGTGGATCGACTCGCGGTACAGCACATGTCGGCGTACTTAAAGTACTGGAGCAAGAGAACATCCCAATCGATATGATTTCGGGGACTAGTGTAGGTTCTTTAGTCGGCGGAGCCTATGCGGCCGGTCTGCCTCTCGCCGATTTCGAGAAGATTATTACCACTATTCGCTGGAAGCAGCTAGTGAGATTTACTTTCCCACGATTATCCTTTGTTCATAATGATCCGATGGTTGGGTTTATCGAGAGTTATATCGGTCAGAAAAACTTTGAAGATTTAAACATACCGTTTGCCGCGGTTGCTTCGGATGCGAATACAGGTGAGGCGCATATTATGCGTACAGGATCAGTAGCTCGTGCGATTTGTGCTAGTACGGCAATTCCGGCTGTTATGAGACCTGTCAACTATCAAGGTAAAACACTTGTCGATGGAGCAGTTGTGCATCCTGTGCCTGTCGCGCTTGTTAAAAGTATGGGGGCGGACATCGTAATTGCGGTTAACGTATGCGATGACTCTTATATGAAAGGATCCGCCAAAAACTTTATAAGTTCTATTCTGAACACGATCGATATTATGAGCGCAAAGATCGTAAAGGAAGAGCTGCAGTTGGCGGATGTTATTCTCAGACCGGAGCTAGGTTACAATCAAATTGGCTTTAAAGATGCGCCATTGAATATTTTAGCAGGCGAAAAAGTTACTCGAGAGGCAATAGCTGCAATACGGGGTAAGGTAGATTCTTTTATCTAAATGATCATGTAATTGTTTCATATAGTTAGGATATAACGATAAACAGAGGAGTCCAGGTGTTGCACCTTGGCTCCTCTGTTTTATTTCTCGTTACCGCTTCATATACAAACTTTTGCTGCTTATCAATTGGTACTTTGCCATCCACTGACCTATAGGGTTGGTGACTTTTTTAAATCAAGCTGCGTCATGTTCATCACCCAAGTCTGATGAACTTTGCGGACCACGGATGGAGGAGCATGGTAGCGGGCTTTGAATTCTCGGCTGAAATGAAAGCTACTCGTGAATCCCGTCATATCCGCGATTTCTGCTAGGGTAAGGGAGGTTGTACAGAGCTTATGATGCGCTTCCCTTAGGCGTATTGTCTTCACATAATCCATCGGAGTTAGCTTGAAATGGCTGCGAAACAGAGAGAACAAGGAAGAGCGGGAGAGTGGAAACATTTGAAGTAGTTGGTTGATATCGATCCGTTCATGAACATTCTCATGAATGTAGAGAAGAAGTGGCTGAAGCTCCTGTAGCACGGACAACCGTGTGGAATACTCCGCCTTAGGCGTTGAATACTGCAGAATAACGTGCAGCAGACGGAAGGCGAGCTCGTTTTTTTTTGCCAAACTGGTAAAAGAAAGACCGTTCTCTTGTTGCTTAATACCTACCATCTGCTGGATGATATCTCCGTAAATTTGACTCGTTTCATAGTCCGCAGTGGTCGGAGGGTCGTATAGATCGAACAAATCAATTGTCCCCAAATAACTAAACCGAAAATGAACATAACGGATTCGCATCATGGCTTCTCCCTGACGCGCAAGGTGTGAGAATTCCAGCGGAACTTCAGCAGGTGTAATGAAGACGTGACCTTCCGCTACCTTTTGCATTCCTTGCGGTGTAAGGACGACATAGGATCCTTCGACGGCTTGAGTAATAATGACATATGGCACCGTCTTCTTATGAATAAAACCGTGAGGAATTTCCCCATAACCGACATCGAGATGATCGACCCGAATTGGCATTTCGTGCAAGTCTCCCCAATTTGCCATTCCGATACCTCCATATATACTCTTATTGTCACAAGTCTATCATAATCAGACTATTTTTTGTGGATATTGGATTCTCAGATATCTATTTAAACTAGTGGTCATGTTATTTGCCTCGAAAATTTGATAAAACGGAGTTGTAGCCATAACGACTTAATGATAGAGGTGACATGAGAATGAAAGTAATTAAAAAGATCGTGCTGATTGCAGGCGAACCTAGTCACGGCCCAGATGTGCATGAATACGACAAGACAGTAAGGCTGCTCAAGGTGCTTCTTGATCAGTCCTCATACTGCAACAGCATGAAAGTAATAACTGTAAGTGGAGGCTGGCCTGAGCATGAAGAAACATTGATCGATGCTGATCTTGTACTTTTCGTGACGGACGGTAGGGATGGAGATGCTTTTCGGGATGTACCTTTTGTCGCGGATGAACGACGTATGGCTCTGATGAGCAAGCTGATGGACGCTGGCTGCGGTCTGATTTTACTCCACTTCTCTACGTTTTTTACTAGAGCGGAGGGAAAACATGTACTGGAGTGGGCGGGTGGATATTTCGAATGGGACGATGAGCAGGGCAATCGTAATTGGTACTCGAGCATTGCTGAGGGAGATTCCCTTGCGCTTGTTGACGTAAAGCATCCGATCAGCAAAGGGGTAGCGAGCTTAATTCCGTTGCAGGATGAAATTTATTACCAATTACGAATGGTTCCCAACGATGCGAGACGAACGCCGATCTGGTCGGTTCCGAATTTAAAAGGACAATCAGATGAACACAATCTCGTCGGATGGGCGCTCGAGCGTGAGGGTGGTGGACGCTCATTCGTGACGACTGCGGGACATTCTTACGCTTTATGGAGGGATGATAGTTTTCGCAATCTGCATCTTCAAGCGATTTTGTGGGCCGCGGGATTCGATATTCCTGAAGAGGGGATTCATAGTCGATTTTATGAGGATGATCAAGTGGATCAGGCGATTGCAACGATCGGAGATGACGGGCGCGCGAGAATATCCGAACATCCCGTTCGGGCATTGGTGCTATCGGGAAATGAGGAGCATAGGTGGCATCATTGGGAGGAAACTACGCCACTTATCGTGGCTGCGCTTCACGAATATCCCAATATAACAGCGGTTGTTACCACAGATGCGGAAGTGCTCGGCAGTTGGGAATTGAATCAGTTCGACGTAATTGTATTGAATTACTGCAATTGGCGTGACCCCTCAGGTCTAAGCGAACGAGGGAAGTCTGCTTTGATTCGACATATGGAAGCCGGCAGAGGACTCGTGGTTTTACATTTTGCGAATGGAGCCTTTCATTTCTCTCTTCCAGAAGCGGGAGAGTCGGACTGGCCGGAATTCCGGGAAATGGTTCCGTATGTATGGAATCAT
Source organism: Paenibacillus sp. P4_A7 (assembly GCF_056402455.1). Classification (NCBI taxonomy): domain Bacteria; kingdom Bacillati; phylum Bacillota; class Bacilli; order Caryophanales; family Paenibacillaceae; genus Paenibacillus; species Paenibacillus sp. P4_A7. The sequence goes on from NZ_JBFUHJ010000015.1 coordinate 23,552, forward strand.
CATGGCGACAGCGGACATGATGATTATGGAGTGTTTACTGTCCTTATGAAGGACAAGGAGCATCCGATTACGCAAGGCGTTGCAGATTTTGAGGTTTGCGACGAGCTCTATTATCGTCAGGAATCGAGCGGAGTGGCACATGCCGAAGCTTATGTTCTCTATGAGGCGGATTCCCCGAATACTGGGAGGCGCGAACAGCTAGCCTGGATTTCTTCCTATCGTGGCGGCCGCGTATATCAATCATTGTTAGGACATAATCAACAGGCATATGAGGTTGAAGAAGTCAGAAAGATGCTGGCTAGAGGAGTATTATGGACAGCCGGACAACTTGGATAGAGGGGGAATCGCAATGGAATATGCAATAAATTTTATAGGGAATCGTCAGGCGGAGCTAGCCGAGCATCCCCGGCCCGTTCAGTGTGAAGCCGGGTATGTAATGGGGCAAACACTTTGTTCATTGATTAGCCCTGGGACGGAACTAAGTTCTGGGTTTACGTCGGAATCCGATTTGGTTAGTATTCCGGGCTACGCAGCCGTGTTTCGAATAGATCAGGTAGGTGAAAATGTAACGACATTAAAAACCGGTGATGTTGTCATGTCTATGGGTCCTCATCAAAGCTGGCAGCACATATTGGAGAGTCAAGCGATTAAGCTTCCCGAAGGAATTACCGCTGATCTCGCGGTGCTATCGCGATTGATGAATGTCAGCATGACGACATTAATGACAACACAAGCCCGCCCGGGTGAGCTGGTGCTCATTACTGGAGCGGGGCCGGTCGGTTTTCTGGCTGCACATCTGTTCAAGAGATGCGGTTATGAAGTGATCGTGTGCGAGCCCGACCCCGACCGTCGGGAAATGGTGAAGGCATCCGGCATCGCGCATGTGTTTGCGACTCCGCCCATTGATGACCCAGAATGGAAGGGGCGAGTGGCGCTTGTTCTTGAATGCTCCGGTCATGAATCAGCAGCGCTGAATGGCTGCCGGATTGTCCGCAGGAAAGGGGAGGTTGTGCTCGTAGGCGTGCCATGGAAACGGAACACGGAATCGTATGCACACGAACTGCTATCGCTTATTTTTCACCAGTATGCTATTGTCCGAAGCGGATGGGAGTGGGAGATTCCGTTGCACTCTGATCTATTTCAACCCCAAGGAATTTTTGATAACATCCATAAGGGCATGAGGTGGCTTGCGGAAGGGTTATTGGATACGACACAGCTAATGCGCAAGGTATCGCCTTGGCAAGCGAATGAAATTTATAACGATCTGGCAGATAGGAAGGTTAAGGAGCAGTTTGTTATTCTTGATTGGCAGACGCGCTAGATTCAGGTTCTAGTGTCAGCAATGACGTGGAGGTTCGAGTCCTTTTGGCCGCACCAACCATACAAACCCAGGAAGCCTACTCCGGTATGGCTTCTTTTCTTTTTTTCATGAGTTACAATTCTCCCCGTCGTATCGATCACGTATGGCACCAACGATCTCAGTAAGTTGGGTTTAGATGTTCTCAAGAATTTGGCAAAGTACCAATTGATAGGAAGCAAAAGCTTGTATATGAATTTTAAAGCTTCGATTTATGGCTTGCCGCTGGAAACCTGTTGTTTGTTCGGTTTTTACCACGGATAAGCAGCTCAGCTAGCAATAGATTTGGGACCCAACAAATCCATGCGATGACGGCGAAGGTATCATTTGTATCGGTAAGTCCTAAAAGTACGGCTGCCAGTGGGGTATACAACCGGAGAGCAATTGCAGCACAGGAGAGAGCATAATTGCGTACCATCCAACGGCCATGCTCAATCTGGTCATGGTCGACGATTATGCTTTTAAGACCGCGTATGAGTGTGTATAACCATAGAATCGACAGAGTGCCAAATCCAACTTTCGCAATCCAGCCACCGTCCGCATAGTAGGTTAAGTAGAGGCCGGTAATGCCGCCAATAACAATCATTACGGAATAAATATAACCGATCATGCGATGAATGTTTGGCGCTCTTTGGCGAAGCCGCTTGATAAATTGAAGCCAGCCGATAGTGAGCGCTATACCTGCGGAGACGGCGTGCCCCCATAATACGATGTACCACAGGTCAGGTAAAGCTCCCTTTTCCGTGACGAAAAATTGCTCCTTAATTCCATCGGGTGATCCGTAAAGAACTAATGCATATGCTCCAATTGCAATCGCGAGGAAAGCCAAAATGCCAAATGCCCATGGACGTCTCGCTTTTCTTTGATTAGTCATCATTCAACCCACACTTCCTATTGTAAATAATTACTAAATAAAATTTATCATGGAGCAGAATCTGCTTCAAGCGGCTTCCGGCGGAGCACTCGCCCCGACGGAGGTCGGGTAGGATCTTGTTACAGAGGCTCCTGAATTTACAATTTTTTTATAAGTAAGAAGTTGAATTATGGTAGTTTAAGTTATATAATAAAAACCGTCCAGACGGTATGAAATGAGGGTTTGATTATGATAAAAAAAACGGATTTACTTGCAGCTGCAGCAAGAGTTGTGCAAAAAAAAGGATTAAACAGTTTAACGCTAGAGGCAGTTGCAGCTGAGGCAGGAGTTAGCAAAGGCGGATTGTTGTATCATTTCAGCACTAAAGAAAATTTGATTAAGGGACTAAATGAACAAAATGTAAGTGAGTTTCAGAGCTTAGTTGATGAGGAATTTGAAAAGAACGGCAGCTATGTTCAGTCCTATGTGAAAGCGTCATTTAACCCCGTTAACTATGCAGATGATTTGAGTGCTGATTTWAGCTTGTTGGCAGCAGTTGCAAACAATAAAGAGCTGCTGCATATGTGGGAGCCTGAATATGAGAGGTTTCGGCAAAAGGCGAGTGAAGAAGAGATTCCTTTTGAAAAGGGAATGATATTGCGCCTCGTATGTGATGGCCTTCTATTTTCGAAAATGTTTAACCTAGACCCGCTAAGCAATGAGGAGCAGGCACGTGTGTTAAAGGCTCTTTTGGAGATGATTGAGGGGGAAAAGGGATGTTAGTTGCTTATTCATTATTACTTGCAGCCATAGTTTTAGAGGTATTCGGATCTTCAATGATGAAGCTGTCTAATGGCTTTTCTAAGATGCTTCCAACTACCGGAGTGGTTGTTGGGTATTGCGCGTCGTTCTATATATTTTCACTGGCGTTAAGAGATCTGCCATTAGGTCTTTCTTATGCGACTTGGAGCGGGSTCGGCACGATATTTACTGTCATGGTTGGTATGTATTTTTTCAAAGAGAAAATTAACAAGCAATTTGTGATAGGTTTAGTGATATTAATTATTGGGATCGTTATGCTCAATCTGGAGAAATAGGCAGGGGATGAAAGCTATGAAGCAAGCCATGTTTTATTTAAGTATCGCCATAGTATTTGAATCATTTGGTACCACCATGCTCAAGTTATCTGAGGGATTCACAGTCGTTTGGGCATCAATCGGTGTTATTGTTGGCTTTCTAATCTCATTCACAAGCTTAAGCTTTGCATTGAAAAAGATCGCGTTATCAACTGCTTACGCCATTTGGTCTGGTGTGGGTACCGCTTTTACTGCATTAATTGGCGTTTTCCTTTTTCAAGAGCATATGAGTTTAATGAAAGCCATTGCCCTTGTACTGATAATATTGGGTATCGTTATTATGAACAAATCTAAAAGAGAAGAAGAGCCAGCTGCTGTAACTGCTAATGGGTAGTTGAAAGTATAAAAAAGCCACCCGTTGAAAGGGCAGCTGCTATTATTTAATGCTTCGGAAATACCAGTTCTCGTATTACTTCCGTGTTATCTCGGTCCACTTCTATAAACCCTAGAGCTCTATAGAGGTCCGAAGCACGTTCATTCTCTGGTCGATGACCTAGCACGATTTTATCGCATGAATGTTCTTTTTCTATAAAATGAACCAAAGCATTCATGCCAGCTCTGCCAAAACCTTTATTTTGATGCTTTTTGTCGATCATAAACGCCATTATCCAATAGCTGTCGTCGTCAGGATCAACGGCATATACGGAGCATCCAACCAGTTCTCCATCTGCGTATAAAGCAAGAGGAGTCATTCCACAATAGGCAGACTCAGCGAGCCAATATACCATAGGTACCGGAAAAACAGACTTCTGCTCATCGGTCACCTCTAGTTGCGTGCAAGCGTACCAATTGTTTCCAGAAATCTGCTTCAGTTCCATGAATGGTTTGAACTCACTTCGAATTTGATCGCATCCATTGAGCAATTTTTGCTTGAGTGGATTGACCCATTCAGGAAGATGGGGCAAATCGTCCATATTTTCCATACAACGAAGCAATCGAGCGAATGAATAAAGGTCGGCAAATCTCTGGAATCTAGGAATCATCTCCAAGGAGCAATTATCAAGATGCTTTACAGATGTATATCCGCTAATAAAATGTTGAATATTTCGTTTGGACTCACTATCATTTTGTTCGATCAAATCAGATAGTGTGGATGTAATATCCATCATAAACCAGTGATACATAGAGTCATCAAAATCTATGGCGCTAAAGCGTGACTCCTCTTTCATATAAAAGACATTGTCTGTCTCAAAATCATAATGGATAAGTCCGTAATTGCCTCCATCTGATGGGAGCGCGGTCAGCCAAGCTTTAAGACGTTCGTGTTCTTTAAGCGCCTCTTGCTCTTGCGGATGGTTTTGCAATACAGATAATATAAAATCCAGTGCGTCTACCCAGCTTTTTCGGGAGATTGCATCGGATGTATGCGATTCGGATAAAAGATGCAGGCTTGCGAGCGATTGACCCCATTCCTCAAAATGGTGGCTCGACATCTGTWCAAGAGAAATAGACTCGCCTTTTGCTTGTTCAAACACAACCCCGTAGTAACGACCATTCTCAGTTGAAATCGACTCTATCCAATTACCGTGAATAGAACGAACAGGTGTCACAGTAGCAAAGCCTTTATCTATTAAATAGAGCATAAAATCAAGCTCAGACTGAATGTTTGTGATTGAATTATCTTCTTCATGAATAAACCGCAAATAATGCGGCTTCCCATTAACCTGAAATACATAAATAAAATTGCTGCTGGCTCTCCAAAAGGTTAACGACTCTGCATCATGCTCCCAATTCTTAAGCATTTGTGTGGCAGCTAAGTTGTTTGCCGTTCCAAGCACCATGTTCCTTAAATACATCATGTCCTGTTTGCCTCCCATGTCTAATGAGAGGTGTCTTTTTAATTACAAATAGCTACCTCTCACAGGCTTCATCGTATAATGGTTTGTTTTCAAACATCATCACTCCTTTTGAACGTATTAGGGATAAGCATATATATAAATGTTCCGTTGGTATGCCTTATCCCGTTTATTATTATCTGTAAAATATCCAATATTATCAAGATGCCAGTTCGGTTATAATTGTTTTATACAATTGGGTTGGAGGGATTAGATGGCAAGGCATCTACTATATATAGTGGCCTCAGCTGCTTTATTTGTATTTTGTTTATGTGCATTATTGTATGTCTTATGGGATTTCAGTCAGCCAAAAACTGGACCTGTGGGGAATGGATTTATTTCACCTTCTTTCATTCAAATATTCTTTCTTATACTTTTTATGATTTCCGGAATCTTAAATTTAACTGTCTCAATCGCCGGCTATTTAAAATACAAAAAGACAATAAATAAAGACGAAAAGAGCGAGTGAAAGAAGGTGGACGTATGATTACGCTAATTGATGGAATACCTTTACAGTCAAGTGAAGCTCCATTTAAGGAAGGCCGGAAAATATTCCTGCCGCTACGGGATGTTTTTGAACAGATGGGCTGGCAAGTGGAAGGCAATTCAGATTGCATAGTCGTATCATTTTCAACAGAGGATTCGACAAGAAGTACATATTTGTATGAAGAGAGCAATGGTATTATTCGTATGCACGAGGGGACAGCTTATATCCATTCACACAGGCTTGCTGGAATAACGAATGCCTTAGTAGACTGGGACGAGCCTACGAATACACTCACCATTACTACTGGGGACTCGAATCAGGCAGACATGAATAGTGATTATGAAGAGAATTATGAAGATACTAGCGATGAGCTGGAACATATAGATTTGAGTGACAAGGTAAACCTAGGTAAATATTCAGTGCCTCCAGCCWTGATGACGTTGATTGAATTGGATGAGGAGCTTGAACGAGAAGGCTTCAATATGTGGAATGTTATTGGGTTTAATCCATCTATTAGCTATATGAGTTATTTTAATACGCCGTTTGATGTCGTGATAATTGGGACAACGGGTATGGACGGTGACCATTTTGGAATCTTGACTGAGTTCGGTTCGGCTACTGATTTAGAGGAGGCCCCGATCGTTATGGTTGCTCCTATGGATTTCGACCAACCCGTCAAGGTAGTAGCTAGCAATCTTCGAGAGTTTATCCGAATGGTGATGATCGATGCCTCATTGCTTGTTGGTGGATACGAAAATGAGCAAGCGTATCTTAAGCACAAGCTGGAGTATGAGAAAAGTATCGAAGAACAGTATGGCATTCGGGAAACGGATAAGGACCGATTAAATAGATAGGTTGTGCTTAAGCGGATGGAGGAGCGGTTAAGCCCTCCAATGATCGAAGATCCGTATCGGTACTCGAGAAATGCGGCGAAGGACAGGGAGAAGCGCGTCATCGTTGCAACCAAAAGTAAATTGGATGTAACCAATGTGTATTTATCAGATGCCGGCCGTCTGCATGCAGCATTGCTTTTGGATGAGGATTTAGAAATGAAAGAATTAAAAACGTACTTAAATACAGCATCTTCTGCTGAGAAGCTGGCTTTAATACGCGATTATAACTTAGAGTACCTGAAAGATGAGAAAGYTATCCTCAAAGTTATCAAAGAGGAAATGAAAAGCTTGGATTTGATAGATGAATTGGCAAGGCTRCAGGCGGTATATTCCATATAGTTGAAGTAAAATTGTCGTTCTAGAATGAAAGACCTTATGATCATTACAGACACAAATAGGCGGTTTCTGTGCATTTTAAACCAAGCCGAATTGTACTATCTTTATAGTACGGAAGTTGGGAACAGTGGAGGCGGTGTTATGGTAGCGACTAGCGGGTATAACCTTCCAGCTTTTGAATCGCTTGAATGTTTTGCGGGAACGATCGTGAATGCTCCGGGCTGCACCTACGGGCCGCGATTGCAGCACGAGCTGCAGCTTGTACTAGTGCATAATGGATCGATGAGCATCGATATCGACGGCACGACGACACAGCTTCAGCCAGGCAATATTTTTCTGATCTTGCCTGGCCAACGTGTTTATATCACTTTCGATAAGAACGCGGAAACGTGGCACCGGTGGATTACGGTCTTTACTTACGAGATCGAATCGGAGGTTTTGGAAGAATTGGATCGTCTGCCTAACGTACTGCCGATATCTGAGCAGATGAACCAATTGCTCGACGTTCTGGTCAGCTTGCAGAAGCTGGATATTGAAGGCGGAGACTCTGTACGGAATACGCTGGCTCTCGGGGCGTTTCGCCTTTACGCCGCAGAATGCCGAACTGGAGCAGCCTCATCTGCCGTTCATCCCGCTATACCACTAATCAAGTCGCTTATTCAGGAGCGCTATCACGAGGAACTGATACTGGCTGACTTGGCGGCAGTTGCGAACGTTTCCCCGGGTCATCTCATCCGATTGTTTCGGAAGCATGAGGCGCTGACTCCTATGCAATATTTATGGCGTTATCGCGTAGAACGGGGTATTGATCTGCTGCGTACGACTGGCCTTGCTATCGGGGAAATTGCCGAACGATGCGGATTCAAGACGTCATACCATTTTACTCGCATGGTCAAATCAAACAAAGGCCGATCACCAAAGGTTATCCGCTACAACGATTGGAATGGTCGAGCGGCGAACAACGTTTCCACTCCGTGAATATCATAAGAACTCTGTTTGATTAAAGGAGGGCCGAATCAATGAGTGCAATAGAAAAGGATCAGTTTCTGCAACACGGCTACGTGGTGCTGAATCAACTCTTTACGAACGAGGAAGTTATGCTATTTAAGGAAGAAGCCCATGCTGTTTTAGAAAGAAATGGAGTAGGCAATGAGGGCGTATATGTCGGTCTGTCAGTGGCAAGCACCGTATTTAAAAAGGCTGCCGCGCATCATGGACTGGTGATGGCGCTCAAAGAAATCATTGGAGACCATGTCGTCTTTCTAAGCGACAAGCTCGTGTTCAAGAACGCAGTAACTGATTTCGGTTCACCGTGGCATCAGGACTATCCTTATTGGAAAGGAAGCCATAAATTTTCGGTTTGGATCGCTCTGGATGATGCCACCCCGGAGAACGGCTGCCTGAGAGTAGTGCCCGGCTCTCATTTACTCGGGTCGGTGCATCACGGAGGAGACGCTTCGGACGGCCTAGGATTCGACAATCGCCTAGACAAGACTGATTTCGATGAAACGAAGGTCATTGACTTGCCGGCTTCTCGAGGTGATGCGATCATTTTTCACGATTTGCTGTTCCATTCCTCCTATAGGAACGTTTCGGGCAACGATAGGTGGGCATTAATTTCTACTTACAAGGACGGCGCTCAGGATGACCCAGAATACAGCTGGGCAAGTGCGGCCTTTGATGTGAGCGGCTAACAGGTCCCGCAGGTTTCGATAGTGCGAAGACAGTCTATCTAGTGGGTGTACAGGATAAAGGATAATGAATACGAAACTGAGGTGTTGCAGGAGGCTTATGACTGCAACACCTCGTTTTGTTTCAACATGGACACCAATTATACTAAACTAGTAATTGACAGTATATGATAATAATCATACAATAAAATAAATCACACTAAGTTACTTGGTATTATTGAAAACATACGCATTAATACAGAGGAGAGTAAACTATTATGGCAATTCAAACATTCAAAGCATCTGCACATTTACAAGATGGAGTTAAAGTCAAAGCTACTTCAAGACATTTTGAGCTAACGATTGATGAACCGAAAAGCTTGGGCGGTACGGACACTGGTATGAATCCAGTGGAAGCTCTACTTGTATCCTTAGGAGCTTGTCAGTCTATTGTCGCTAGAGTCTATGCTCCAAAGTTTGATGTTAAATTGGATGATTTCCAAGTGGATGTGGAAGGCGATCTTGATCTTGATGGTTTTTTCAACAAATCAGATGTACGCCCAGGTTACTCCGAAATCCGCTATACGTTCCGAATTAAGACTGATTCGCCAAAAGAAAAGGTTGAGGAGCTTGTGCAATTTTTGGAGAGCAAATGCCCAGTTGGAGACTCGATCGCAAACGGGGTTACTCTTAAATTAGCTAATATCATTATTGAGAACTAAGCGTAGGCAGGACTACTTAAATAATATCCGGACCTTAAAATTGCTGGAACCAAAGGGCTGGTCAAGTCATATATGAGTTGTTGTGTCAAACTTACGGCGATAGTTGTTGAGCTAAAGCTCTAGGAATGCATAAGCACGGTTTTGGTGCTTACAGCTCAGTTTTAGGCTAGTTTGAGGGCTGTAAGCTCGATTTTTGAGCTTACAGCTCGGATATCGCCAGGTTTTTGACGAGAATGGAGGTTTTAAGCACGATTTTGGTGCTTAAAGCCTCTTTTTTGGTTAGTTTGTTGGCTGTAAGTTCGATTTTTGAGCTTACAGCCATTTTTGCTATAGGGGACAACCTCATGTGTCACTAGAATGATTGTTATTGTGAATAACGTCGCCAGTAGGGGCAATTGCTGTCCGCATCCGAAATAAAACACAGTAATGTGGGACTAATTGTTACGTAATCAAGCAGCTTATTATTTACTATTTCTTCATATCCAAATAATCCTCCTTAAACAATCCGACTATATGATAGAAATATATTGATTTAACGATTGAGAGGTTGGGAAAGTATATGAAAACAAAAAGAATAGCACTGTCATTATTACTATCAGCAAGTATTTTACTGCCTACAGGTACAACAATGGCAGCAGATACAACAATTACGGKGTATGAGCCTCTGCGAACGCAGATGGAAAAAATCGAAGCGTCTATCACTTGGGATAGTGATGATCGATCTGCATTGGTTAAAATGAAGAATGGCCTTACAGGCACATTTACCGTTGGAGAAAAGGAGTATCGGTTAGCAGGCAAGGGTGGGGAGCTATCGAATGAAATTAAGCTAGTAAAGGGTAAAATGTACATTCCTGCATCATTGCTCAAAAGCATTCTAAACGAGAATTCGAAGTTTCTCGACCCTAAGGATATTATCTCTACTTTTGCTGTAACGGCACAGGTTGAGACGGATGTCGTTGAAGACGGTGAAGATGCGGCTGATGATCCGGCAATCTGGGTTGATCCAGCTAACCCAGCTGAATCTAAGCTGATTGCAACGAATAAGGGTGGAGGCATGCTCGTTTACGATTTGTCAGGAAAAGAAATTCAAAATTATAAGCTTGGGAAGATGAATAATGTCGATGTAAGATATAATTTCCCGCTAGGAAACGGTAAGGTTGATATCGTAGCTGCTACAAATCGTTCTACCAACACTATCGACGTACTTGCCATTAATGGCAAAACAGGAGAGTTAAAAGATATAGTAGCTAAGCCTATTCAAGCGAAAATGGAAGAAGTGTATGGCTTCAGCCTTTATCACAGCTTGAAGACGAACCGCTTTTATGCTCTAGTCCTTGGCAAAGAAGGCGAATTTGAGCAATATGAGCTTTCTGACAATGGCACAGGGAAAATCGAGGGCAAGCTGGTTCGAGAATTCAAGCTGGCTACTCAGTCAGAAGGATTAGTAGCAGATGATGAGTATGGCATGATGTACATTGCAGAAGAAGACTATGCTATTTATAAATATAATGCGGAAGCTGACGGCGGTTCGGAGGCTCTGGCTACTGTAGATATTGCGGATGGACGCAGACTTCAGGATGATATTGAAGGATTGACGATGTATTATGCCGCAGATGGTCATGGCTATCTGATCGCTTCTAGTCAAGGCAATGATACCTATGCGATTTACGATCGCGAAGGCAACAACCAATATATGACTAGCTTCACAATAGCAGACGGTGACAAGACGGATGGAACTTCTGTTACAGATGGCATAGATGTGATGAGCTTTGGTCTAGGAGAGCAGTTCCCTAATGGAATATTCGTTGCACAAGATGATTCCAATATGGAAGGCGACAAGGAGTTCAACCAAAACTTTAAAGTGGTAGCTTGGGAGCAAATAGCTAAAGGCGCCCAAACATCGTTGTACATGGATAACAAAGTAGATCCACGTGGACTCGTATTTCGCAGCGTTAAGTAAATTGCAGTGAGTCAGATGCTGGAAAAACAAGCTGGTCTCGGTATTTATCCGATGCCAGCTTGTTTTTTTTTCGATGTGGTCCAGGTAATTGACTTAAATCTTTGCCATAACTGTGCGTAAATATTCAGACGGCGACATGTCCGTGAACGACTTGAAGTGCCTGGAGAAGCTATGTACACTGCCGTAATGAAGCAGCTCCGCAATTTCTGTGAAGGTATGCCGCTGTTCGCGGATGAAGCGTTTAGCCAGCTGTATTTTCAAATGGCGATAGTATTTCATAATACTGACACCCTTGTTTTTTTTGAAAAGGGTGAGGGCGTGGCTTTTGCTTAAATTGAAAGTTTTGTAGATGTGCTCGAGGCGAATATCTTCATATATATGTTCTTCCATATAAGCGCACATGCGGATAACTAGATCCTCTTCACTTCGCTGTTTGATGGAAGGTGACAATCTTTGCTCTCGTCTTAGCAGCTTATCGCCCGCATTTCTTAAGTGAATCAACAGTATCTCCAAATATATTTTAATAAGCTGCTCCGAACCGATAGGAGCTGCTGGATTTCTGTGAAGAGTATGGTTCCGCGGATCATCGAAAGGAGGAGTAAAGGCGACGAAGCCATTTTTCATAATTTGCGCCAATATGTCCTGCTGCTCAGCATCTAAGGTGAAAATTTTATTTTCAAAAAAGGACATTTCCTTCGAGCGACAAATGAATGACAAAATGATTACATTCGGCGCAATTTTCTTATTGGCCCAGACGCCATGAAATTCGTTCGGTTTGTGAAAGATCATATCCCCTTGCTTAAGACGATAGCCTTCCGTATCTGCAAAAACCTCCAGCTCTCCTTTATCTACGTAAACGAATTCCCAGAAATCATGTTTTTCTCCTTCAAAAGCGAAGTCTTTAGAAAACTCAAAATAATGGAAGGAAACCAGCTGTTTGATGGATAGCGGCTCGTTAAGCTTAGTAGTGGCGAAGTACATATCCTTCATTGACTATTGCCTCCTTTGAATCGACCAACATGTTATCGTTTTCGGACTTATTGCTATTATTCAAGTTCTTTTTGCTAAAGATCAGTAGAAGGAGAACGCTTACACTTATAGTAGCAGATTAGCAATAAAAAGGAATGGGTGAATTGTGATGAATGTATTAGCTGTAGGCTGTCATCCGGATGATCTAGAGATTGGCTGTGGAGGAACATTGGCGAAGCTGGCTGCGCAAGGGCATCAGGTAACGATGGTTCATGTGGCCAATGGAGATAAAGGGCATAAGGTAATTCAGTCGGAACAATTGATACAAATTAGAAAGCTTGAGGCCATAAAATCTGGACAGTTGATTGGTGCTGAAGTTATTAGCTTGGACGTTCCTGATTTGACAGTGAAGTCGGATCAAGATGAGTTAATCAGTAAGCTTGTGAAGGTGATTCGTAGAGTTAAACCGGATTATATCATCACACATCCACCTGAGGATTATATGAAGGATCATATGGAAGTATCTCGTGCAGTATTTGATGCGAGCTTCGCGGCTACCGTCCCTCATTATAACCATATAGAAGGTGAAGATGCCCATAATAAAGTAGCTCCACTTTATTATATGGATACGTTGGCGGGAGTCAATTTTCTACCAACCGAGTACGTAGATATTAGTGATTATATCGAGACGAAAATCCAGATGAATGATTGTCATGAGAGTCAGATCAAATGGCTGTACGAGCATGATGGCATCGACTTTCTGGATTTCGTCAGAACGGTTTCCAAATTCCGCGGGCTTCAATGCGGTAAGGCCTATGCGGAAGGCTTTAAGCAAAGCCAAGCATGGCTGCGGTTAACGACGGAAAGATTATTGCCTTAGCCTGAGCTGCTGGATACGATAGATAGGTCACATAAGAGTGAAATAAGAGTGAAGCAACCAATAGAATAGGAGAGTGGCAAGCGTGAATTTTGTGCAAACCGTACAGGGATCCTTGTTGGAAAATTTCTATCCTGCCGGCTGGAATATGGAAGCGATCGATAAATGCTGCTCTAACCCTCCAGAGACGATCGGTGAGCGTCAGCCTTTTTGGAATGAGTCGTTTCAGTTAATTTCTTGTAATGAGGTCCAAGAGCTTGATGTGAAAATGGGGCATGAGATTGCATGGCAAATTCGTCAGAGTAAGCTAGACGGACGTAAAGTGGCTTTTATTTTGCCAGTTGGCCCAATGGGCATGTATAAATGGGCGGTTTATTTTCTAAAGGAATGGAATATCGACTGTTCTCATGTGTACGGCTTTAATATGGATGAATGGAGCGATGCGGAGGGACGCACTTTACCGTCTGATAATAAGGGCTCCTTCCAATACGCAATGGAGCAGGCTTTCTATGGGCCGCTTGGAGAGCTGACTGTACCTGTAAATCAGCGCCATTTTGCGACATTAGATTCATTGCCAACCTATGCGGATAAGATCGCCAATTTAAAAGCAGAAGGCGCGGAATTGATTACTGTATTCGGAATCGGCCGTATGATGCATATCGCGTTCTGGGAGCCGCATTTCGGAGCTGAATTTAATAGTGATGAAGAATGGAGCAAGCAGACTCATCGGATCGGGGCGCAGCTTCATCCGTTAACGATTGAACAGAATGCGATTACGAGCTTCAAAAGCCGGACAACGTTAGTACCGTGTCGTGCGAATACGATAGGCCCAGGCCTGTTCCTGCAATCTGATAAAATCATAGGCGGTTGTGATGGAGCTTTAGGCCGTGGTATGCAGTGGCAAGGGCTTTCGCTTTGGACAACTTTGCGTCATGGGCCGGATAGATGGCTCCCTTCGACTTATATGCCGACACTGCCGGGCAAGCTCTTTTTTCTCAATGAATTGGCAGGTCCGCTGGAGGCGGATGTTAACTAGGCATTAAATTAGTCTAGTTAACTATTAATGATGGATTTTTAGGCAAGCTACAATTATGAAATCCTAGAATAAAGTGAATTTTAAAGAAGCCGACTGAGCTGATCTAAGCTGAGGTAAGGCTTCTTTCTCTTGTTCATTTATAGGAATGTATAAGTTTCACGCCTATACTCCATCTGTCGTTACATGAAATAAGAGGAATTTGATTTTTATAGTTAATTAAAGGCAATTGTCGTATACTGTGGAAAAAAAGGAGGAGTGGTAGTCTTTGATGTGGATAAAAAAGAGGATCAACAATATTCCGATTTTCCCAAAGCTGATTATTACTTTCTTAATCATTACTACACCCTTGTTTACGTTAAGTATCGTATTGAATGATCTGGGTAAGCAGGAGGTGAAAAGCCAAATATCCAACTCGATTACAACCAATAACCACTATTATTTCTTATTGCTTGAGAAGGAATTGGAACGGATCATTCGAACGCAGCAGGAATTTATCAATGATGAGGATCTCAACCAATTGAGTAACGCGATTTCGATTATGTCMGATTACCAACGAGTGAAAGCACTAAATGACTTAAAGGCTAAATTAACAACGTTGAAGGATTCTAGCATTTATATCAAGGACATTACGATCTATATAGATGCCATTAATGGAACCGTTTCAACCTCTGGTGCAGAAGAAACCTCAAATACTAGAGAAGAGGCGGAGAAAATAGCCATGGCGACATTTACGAGTGGAGTTCCAATAACGTCCTGGCAAGATCGCCTCTATTTGAATTTAACTTATCCAAACAACTCTAGGATTAACTCGAAATCTCCTCTGTTTATACAAAACATCGAATTATCTATGGATGCGCTTACAGATGCATTAAATGCATTCCCTCAAGAGGGAGGGGCCATATTGTTTAATGATAATTGGGTTATTTCCAATCATAAATATCCGGAGCCTCTAGCGGAAATCAAACAAAAATTAAAGAATGACATGCAACAATCGACAGCGTTCACGAAGCAAATAGACGTGGGTAAAGAGAAATATATGGCCGTGTATGAAAAATCATCGTTTTTGGAAGTTTCACTCCTCTTCTATTTCCCTGAAAATGTTATTGTTGGACAGCTGAAAACGTATGGAACATGGTTTTGGCTAATTGTAGGTAGTTCTTTAATTATAGTTACCCTGTTTTCCTATGGTATTTATTTATTAATTCACCAACCTCTTCAGCTATTGATTAGAAGGTTCAGAAATGTGGAGGGGGGCAATTTTCAAACGACGACTCCTACGGCTCGGCAGGATGAGTTCGGCAATATTTTTAATCAGTTTGATCGAACGGTGCAGAGCTTGCGGACATTGATAGATGAGCTATATGTGCAGAAAATCAGGCTGCAGCAGTCGGAGTTGAAACAGCTGCAAATGCAGATTACTCCTCATTTCCTGTATAACAGTTTTTTTATTCTACATCGTTTAATCAAAAATGATGAGAATGAAACGGCAGAGCTAGTATCCAAAAACCTGGGTGACTATTTTCACTATATTACTAGAAATGGCTTGGAAGAGGTTTCACTCGAGGATGAAGTGAATCATGCCCGATCTTATGTAGAAATTCAAAATATAAGATTCTCGAATCGCATAGTAGTGAATTTTGAGCCGCTTCCTGAATCCTTTCGCGGAGTTATGATTCCGCGCTTAATCTTACAGCCGCTGGTGGAGAATGCTTACGAGCATGGACTCGGTGACATGGTTACTGGAGGAACCTTAGCTATAACATTTGAAGCTTCAGCTGATAGGCTGTATTTTTCGGTTGAGGATAACGGTATGGGATTGACTGAGGAGCAAATGTCTAGAATGATCCGAAAGATTACCTTCGAAGAAGAAGGAGAGACAACGGGACTTATTAATATTCATCGCCGCTTAAAGCTAAGATATGGCGAGCATGGGGGACTTGAGGTAATGCCCGGCGGCAATGGAGGTTTACTGGTAAGGATTTATATTCCACATGACAAAGGAGAATGAACATGTATCGGGTACTTATTGTCGATGATGAGCCTATTATTGTGAATAGTATGTATCGATTGCTTCGGGAGGCCGTTCATTTGGAGCTTGAGGCCCATCGGGCCTATAACGTTTATGAAGCGCTGGATTGTATGCAGCAGGTCCGGATTGATGTGGTCATTTCAGATATTCGGATGCCTGGAATGAGTGGGATTGAGCTGCATAAGAAAATCGTCCAAAGCTGGCCGCGATGCAAGGTGATTTTCCTAACGGGATATAACGAAGCGGACTACGCACGCCATGCTATTCGGACAGGCGGTGTAGTTGATTATGTGCTAAAAAACGAAGATGACCACGTTATTTTGGCGGCTGTGGAAAAGGCATTCGCAGAGCTCGATGAGGTTGAATACGGTGCGGATTATATGATGAATGCAAAGAAAAAGCTGCAATTGGCCATTCCAGCTTTGCAAAAAAATACGCTATTTGATTTGATGCGTAACCCTTCTTTATCACTGCAGGAAATGGAAGTTAGATTTACTAAGTCTGAAATTCCATTAGCGGCGGGAGAGGGCGTATTTCTCGTTCTTGGCAGGGTCGATATATGGCCGATGGTGTTAAGTGATCTTGATCGTACACTGCTTATTTATGCTTGTCAGAATATTGCTGAGGAATATTTGGATCTTTCGGTTGAGCATGTATTCGTCGTATTTGATTCTAATAAATTTCTCTGGTTCATGCAGCCTAAAGAGCTTAAGGCAGTAGATCCTTTGAATGAGGAACAGAAACAGAAGGCTTGGCAAAATTTAAGAACAAGAGTATATGGCATTATAGAGGCTGTACAACAGACATGCAGACAGCTGTTGAAGCTGCCACTATCCTTTGTCATTGGACGCGATGCCTATGAGTGGGAGAATGTAGGCGCACAATTTCACTACTTGAAGGCATTGCTGGGGAATGGTTCCCATAACAGACAGGAGCTGCTTATCCAAGACTCCGATCAGTTTGGACTTCATATGGATTCGGGTCGCGGTCATCCGTTCTCTGATTCTATGAACAATAAGAAGCAATTCGAATTACTGGAACAATACTTATCGAGCGGACAAGCAGAGCAGTTTAATAAGCTATACGATGAAATTATGAATGTGGATGACTTACCCGGGTATAAGTACCAGCTAGAGCTATTTTATTCGGTCTCATTGAGCTTGATATCTTACGCGATTCGAGCAGGACTATTCAATGAGCTTTCAGTAAAGATGGATCTTGGAAAAATGACGCAATATGATGCACACGAGTCATGGCCTGATGCGGTTACTTACTTAGCTAAGGTTGCTGATTACGTACTTGAGCAATATGAACCTGCTGCTGATGAGCAAGGTGAACGTTTGATTTTAGCTATACATCAATACACGCAAGCTCATCTCGGAGGGGATCTCTCATTGACGAAGCTATCGACAGTAGTACATCACAGTCCAACCTATTTATCCCGTCTATACAAACGAATGACAGGCACAATGCTCTCCGACTATATAACTAAAGAACGTATGAAAAAAGCGCAGCAGCAGCTAGCGGAGACTTCTATGAAAATAGGGGACATTGCTACACATGTAGGGTATGAGGCTGCTCCACAATTCAACCGTTCTTTTAAAAAAATGTTTAAATTAACGCCCCAAGAATACCGAGACCGGTTTCAAACTATGCAGGAATAGAATAACGCAAGAGAAGTCAAGGAAAGCAAGATTGGCAAATAGCTTCGGCTTTTCCATTCTTTTATGATAATACTGCAAGCACTAATTGATATAGGGGGACGAAATATGAAGGGGAAGGCCGTTAAAAGTATCCTGTTGTCCGCATTGGTTTTTACGATGGTTTTTGTATCAGCATGCAGCACTAAAAGTAATGAGGGGAAAGATCCGGAAGTATCCAGTACACCAACGAGTGGTACGGAAACAAGCTCACCTGAGGAAACTGCTGTTAGCTATGACCCGCTCGGGAAGATTGATCCGCCAATTGAGGTGACAGCAGTGAGAATGTTGGACTCAACGACTAAATTTGCAGAAGGCGACTCGATCGATAAAAATGCCTGGAACCAACTCTACTTGGATGAGTTCGGCATTAAACTAAAGTATTTATGGGTTGCTGATCCGACTCAATATAACCAAAAATTTAATGTAACGATGGCTTCCGGCAAGCTGCCTGACATTATGCCGGTCGATGGTACGCAATTCAACCAATTGGTTGAAGCGGATTCATTAGCTGATTTAACAGATGCATTGGAGAATTACGGTACACCATTAACGAAAGAATTATTGAAAAAAGACGGTGGACTAGGCCTTGAATCTGCGACATTTGGCGGCAAGCTGCTGGGCATCCCTGTAAATCCTGGTGCGAATGATAATGCTCCGCTGCTCTGGGTACGTACGGATTGGTTAAAGAAGCTCAATTTGCCCGAGCCAAAGACGATGGACGATGTATTTAAGATTGCGGAAGCGTTCGCAAAACAGGATCCAGACGGAAATAAGAAAGACGATACGTACGGTCTAGGTTTAGACAAACTCTTGTATGATGCCGTATTTGGACTATATGGCTTCTTCAATGGCTATCATGCCAATCCGCAAATATGGGTTGAAAATGAAGCTGGTGAATATGTATACGGAAGTATTCAACCAGAAATGAAAGTGGCGTTAGCCAAACTTCAGGAAATGTACAAGGCAGGTTGGATTGACCGTGAATTTGGCGTAAAAGATATAGAAAAATTAATTCAAGCGGGCAACGCCGGCAAACTCGGAATGTTTTATGGCGTTATGTATGCCAATAGTTACTTTACTGAGGGCAAGAAGTTGGATACCGAGATGGACTGGCTGCCATTTGCGCTGCCGTCAATAGACGATCAACAGGCAAAACCACAATTGGTGTTCCCTATTGGTAAATATTTTGCTGCGAGAAAAGGAATGGAGCACCCTGAGGCTCTAATCAAGATGCTGAATGCCTTCCACAACGACTGGGATAAGACGAAATATCCGCTTACTGCAATCAATCAAGATGGTGAAATTGCAAAGTGGGTCTATGCACTAGTTACAGGATCTAATCCAACTCAAAATCTAGATATGTATACAAGGGTATCAAGTGCGATAGAGAAGAATGACGAATCACTGTTGGATCCAAAGGCATCAGGGCAGAAAATCTTCTATGACAGCCTTAGGAAATGGGAAAAAGGCGATGCCGAAGGATGGCTTTATGCCAGAATCTTTGATGCCCAAAAACTGTTGCATGACTACCACACAAGCAATGGGTTTCTTATGACGAAATATATTGCTGGACCAACAGCTACGATGGTAGAAAAAGACGCGACGCTTAAAAAGATGGAATTAGAAACATTCACGAAAATTATTATGGGTGAATCGTCCATTGACGCTTTTGACGAGTTCGTAGCGAATTGGAAAAAGCTTGGCGGCGATGCCATTACTGCAGAAGTGGCCAAATGGAAAGCAAGTAAATAATACAAAAACTAAAAGGGAAAGCAGTCGATATGGTATTACAAGGTATTACCTGGTATCGCCTGCTTTCCTAGAAAGTTACTATGATGAGGAAGTGATTGGAATGTCCGTTATGACAGTGACAGGCAAGGTGCGGGCGGACAGTCTGGGACTGGTGTTACCCCACGAGCATGCCTTTATTGATTTAAGAGATCTAGTGCCTGCGCCGCATACGATATCCGGCAAGGTGCTTTCGCAAGAGAAAGTAAGCTTGACCAATCTGGGCAAACTCCAAAGAAATCCTTATGCGGTCTTGGATAATGCGGTTTTGGATGATGAGAAAATAATGGAGTGGGAGCTCCATGAGTTTAAGAAAGCCGKGGGAAAAACATTCGTCGATCTCACCCTTCGTGATATTGGCAGAGACYCTGTCTTACTGGCTCGGTTATCAAGGGCGCTTG
This sequence comes from Paenibacillus sp. P4_A7, assembly GCF_056402455.1. NCBI lineage: Bacteria > Bacillati > Bacillota > Bacilli > Caryophanales > Paenibacillaceae > Paenibacillus > Paenibacillus sp. P4_A7. The sequence goes on from NZ_JBFUHJ010000015.1 coordinate 43,604, forward strand.
ATATCAACATCATTGCGGGCTGCGGCTACTATATTAATGCCTCCCATCCACCTGATATGGATGATAAAACAATTGATGCCATTACGGAAGAAATACTCGGAGAAATTAAATACGGCATCGATGGTACCGAGATTAAAGCAGGTGTGATTGGTGAAATAGGGACAAGCGAAATCATTTATCCGAATGAAAGAAAGACGCTGATCGCAGCAGCGACAGCCCAGCAGGAAACTGGACTTGGTCTCCATGTGCATACGGATCTATGGGCAACTAATGGCTATGAAGTCGTGAAGATACTGACAGAACACGGTGCTTCTGCAGAGAAAATATGTATTAACCACATTGATGTCGATTTAAAAATGGATTATATGAAGGATTTGCTGAATAAAGGAGTCTATATTGAATTCGACAATTTCGGAAAGGAGTTTTATGCAGACAGAAGGCACAAAAGCGTTCTGAAGGGACTCTTTGCCAGAGATATAGAGAGGGTCAGAGCAATTAAGGAATTGATTGATTGCGGCTTTCTCTCTAAAATATTGCTGTCCAATGATGTATGTCTGAAAACATGCATCCATCACTATGGAGGATGGGGATACGATCATGTTATTACAAATATTATCCCTATGATGCAAGACGAGGGTATATCAGATGAACAAATCCAAACCCTAATGATAGGTAATCCTGCAACTTTCTTGGATGACGGAAGAGACTAACAGGGAGAGGTATGTTATGAAAATTATAGATTGCAGCTGTGCTGTAGGATATAAGACGGTCAATTATGAGGTCGTCAACCATGAGAATTTTATTGTTAGGGAGAAAGTAAAGCAGGCTCGTGACGCTGAGGAGATGCTACAAGAGCTTGATTTCTGTGGAATTGATGGTGCGGTAGTTAGCCATAACACGATGGCAGATGTGGATCCCGATTACGGAAACCGTGCGGTTCTAGTTGAGACTAGCAAAGCGCCAGATAGGCTGCTCCCAACATGGACGATACTGCCTCCAATTACTGAAAGTCAGTATGCGCCCGAGCATTTATTTCCTGCGATGAAAGCTAATGGGGTGAAGATGTTAAGAGCCTATCCCGAGCGTAACCGTTACTTGCTTAATGGTGTAGTCATGGGTGATCTAATGGGGGAAATTGCGGTAGCTAAAATTCCGCTGTATTTGACTCCGAGCGAAGGCTGGCAAAGTATCTACAGTATTATGCAGGAGTTTCCAACCTTAACGGTCATTCTTCATAATTATGGCTTGTGGAGCCATTCCAGGCTTACGTATCCCTTATTCCGAACTTATAAAAACCTGTACATTGAGACCGGTGATATGCAAACAGCCGGGGAGATCAAGGATATTTGCAATAAATTTGGTTCAGAACGCCTCCTTTTCGGCTCGAATTTCCCAAGCAACGCTATAGGCGGGCCGCTAGCTGCTTTGCTTGGTTCTAGCATAACAAAGGAACATATGGAGAACATCGCATACAAAAACCTCGAGAGATTACTAGGTGAGGTGTCACGATGAGTATACAGAAAATGACTAATCAATCGCAGCTGGCTAGAGAGTTTGTTGAAACGGGAAGGCTGTCCAGCATCCCATTCATCGATATGCACACACATATGGGGCCTTTTTATGGCACCTATTTGCCGGAAGCTAGTTTGGATTCGATGATTCAAACGATGGATAGGGAAAATATAGAATGGATTATTTCAGCTCCGCATAGCGCGCTATTTGATCCTATTGGGGGAAATTCGGAGATAAAGCCTGCTATGGAGCAATATCCGGATAGGATCTACGGTTATTATGTGGTAAACCCGCATTATGATCATAACTTGGATCAGGATCTCGCTGAGTTCGATAGTGTGAAAGGTTATGTAGGAATTAAGCTTCTTCCTGACTATCACAAATATCCGCTTACTGGTGAGAAGTTCCGTAAAATTTATGAATTCGCCAATGATCGTGGACTGCTCCTATTATCCCATACATGGGGACACAGCCCTTACAATCCTCCGCAAATGATAGAAGAGCTTGCGCATAAATATGAGAATATTACTTTCCTGCTGGGTCATTCAGCTCCCGGTGAAACCGATTATGCGATCGAGCTTGCGCGGACACAGCCGAATGTTTATTTGGAGCTATGCGATACAGGGCGACTTAACGGGATAATCGGTAAGATGGTCCGTGAGGCTACTTCGGAGAAGGTAGTATTCGGAACGGATTTCCCTTGGTATGACCCTAATTATATGCTGGGAAGTGTATTGTTCTCAGGTATTAGTGATGAGGAAATAAAGAATATCATTCACCATAACGCAGTGCGTTTGCTTCATAAAGTACGGAATCGAAAATGATAGTCAACAGAGAGGACAGGATAGGCAATGACAGAAATAATAGAATCGTTTGAAACCGCGAAGGGCAACTTGTTCGGAGATTTGTTAACAACGAGAGTCACTAGCAAGAAGCTGAAAGTGGGTTTGATAACATTAGGTTTTTTCGAGTATTGGAGAATGTTCCCGGACACATTGAAAGCGAATGTTACGGCGGATATGACCTGCGTCTATAACAATCTCCGTAACTATATGAATCAAGACGAAGTCATCTGGTCGGGACTTATTGACACATTAGATGCCGCAGAAGCTGCGGGTAAAGAGCTGGCAAGCCAGCAAGTCGACCTTATTGTCTATGTGGCAGGCACCTATTGTCCCGATTATATGGCAATCCAAGCATTAGAGCATGTTCGTCACGTTCCAGTTGTTCTATTTAATACGCAGCATAATAACAAAATTAATCTTGATACAAATTATGRGAATATTCTGAGAAATAGCGCGTTAATTGCGAATTTGCAGTTGGCTGCCACGTTTAAAAAAATGGGCTGGTACCCCGACTTAAAGGTTGTTGTGGGATCGATCCATGATAGTGCTGCTTTCGAGGAGATGACCAAATATATAGGTGCATACAAAGCCTATTTAAGACTCAAAACGACAAACATCGGCGTCATTGGTCATGTTTTCAGAGGGATGTATGATTTTGAATTCGACAAGACGATGATAAAAGGCACACTTGGGCCGAACATTATTTCGATACAGGTTGATCATTTGCTCGAGCAGTTCAGCAAGGCAACTGATGAGGAAATTGAAAATATAGTTGAACAGACTAAAAATAGATTTAATATCGTTGGATTGAGCGAGGAAGATATTTATAAGTCTTCAAAATTTTACGTTGCTCTTAAAAATACATTGGATCGCTTCAGGCTTGATGCCCTAACGCTGCTTGGCCAGCATTACGTGGAGCAGAAGACGGGAACGACCTCGTACTTAGCCAACACCATGATGCATGAAGAAGGCAAATTAGTCGTTAACACAGAGGGGGATGTTCACGGACTCATTATTATGACGTTAATGAACATGCTTAGCGGTAAAGTGCCTGCCTATGCGGAGTGGGGCGAATATGACGAAGAGCTCAATGCCTTGCTTATGGTTCATCATGGATATGCGAATACGGAATATGCAACAGACAGAAGTACGGTAAAGGTCAACCGCTCACCTGAGCAATGGGGCTTGCAGGGTGCAGGCTTTGGGTTTGAGTATACGTTGAAGCCGGGCGAGGTGACGATCAGCCATCTAATTATTGATGCTGAAGGGTATAAGATGCTCATTGTTAAGGGCCAAGCTTTGCATATTCCGAAGAACATTCCCTGTGAGGAGATTACAGCTGTCATTCAATTTGGTACGCCAATCAAGCAATTTCTAGCAGCTTTGATTAAAGAGGGATTTGCTCATCATTGCATTATCGGATATGGGGATTTAACGGAAGAGCTATCATATGTTGCTGATTTTATGGGGATTCGGAAAGTCATTTATTAAAGGCAGACTGCTTGGCAAATCGAATGTGATGGGAGAGTTGAAAGCAATGATACAAATTCAGTCTTCAGAGTTTATTGCTAGAGTAGAGAAGTTAAAAGTGTTGATGGCGGAGCAAGGAATGGGTGCATGCCTTGTATACGGTGATGAATATAGAAAAGAAAATTTGCGCTATTTGAGTAATTATTGGCCACTGTTCGAGAGAGGGGCGGTCATTGTTCCTCTCAACGGGCAGCCCATTGTGTTGGCTGCACCGGAAGGGGAGTTGTTGTGCCAAGAAATGACTACGTGGTCTGACGTACGTCTTCTTTCCCAGTTCAATTGTGTAACCGTGCCGGATGAGATTGAATACCCGCAAGCCAATTACACGAGCTTGAAAGAGATATTCGCGGAAGTGAACGCGAATAATTCATTAAAGCGTATTGGTATTTCTGGAATAGATGCAATGCCTGAACCGCTGCTAAATGCGATTAAGGGAAGTCAAGAGGGCGTGGAATGGACTGATGCTGGCGGCATGCTTTTTCAATTAAGAATGACCAAGTCAGCAGACGAAATCGCTTGTTTGAAGGAAGCGGCGAGAATCGCGGACGAAGGCTACAAGCTGATGATTGAGAATGTTAAGCCTGGAATGACTGAGCTTGAACTGTCAGCCTATGCTTATGGCGAATGTATGAAGGCGGGTGCGGAGTTTGTGCCATTCATCGTTATGACCAGCGGCGAACGGGTGAATACCATTATCGGAAGGCCGACTCGTAAGGTGATTCAGGACGGGGATATGATTATGGCTGCGATTGCTGTTCAATATGAAGGCTATGTAGCAACGGTAGGTTTTCCTTTCGTGGCAGGTCAAATGAGCAATGAACAGCAGCAGTTCATAACGCTGCTTGTGGAGGCTGAGGATATTGCATTATCCAAACTGGTGCCAGGAGCCAAGCAAAGTGATCTGGTCAAATCAGTGAAAGACTATTTTGAATCCAAACAGGTCACCGAATATGACCTTTATCCACCGCTGCATGGCTGCGGACTAGCAGAAGCAGAGTCTCCTTACCCAGACGATAAATCTACAGCAATCTTCGAAATCGGAATGACGGTTAATACGGATGTTAGTTTGTTCGGACATCCATATGGTTCTAACCGAGTAGAGGAAAGCTTGATTGTGACGGAAAATGGCTATGAATCGATGTCGAAGCTAGTCAGACATTTGAGCAAGACTTGGATAGAAACAGCGACGATTTCGGTTAATTAAGGAGGAGCGTATGGGCAAAGAAGGCGCAAAAAATTGGTATGTAATCGATGGGTATTTACCCTACAAAGGTAAAATAGATAATGATTCGCTTGAAGGGCATGAAGCCATCATGATTCTGAATTGTCAGGATACCGAAGCGGAAATTTTCATGGATATATTTTATGAAGATAGAGAACCGGATTGTGATATTCGGCTTGTTGCAGCGGCAAGAAGAGTGAAGTGTATTCGAATGGATCATCCGGATGAAATCGGAGGAATCGTGCTAGACAGACAATTACAGTATTCATTGCGGTTTAAAAGTGATGTGGATGTCATCATTCAGTACGGAAGAATGGATATTGCTCAGCCCAATCTTGCTTATATAGGCATGATAGGATATTCAGAATGATGAAGAACTCCAAACTTAAACGTGAAATCCCATTGCATCTTATGCTGATCCCTGGCGTTATTCTTATATTAATTTATAGCTATTTTCCAATGGCTGGTATCGCTTTTGCATTCCAAAAATTTATTCCGATACAGGGTTTGTTTGGTTCGAAATGGGTGGGCTTCGATAATTTCCGTTATGTGCTGCAGATGCCTGATTTCTGGCAGGTACTGAAGAATACCTTTTTTATTGCAACCATGAAAATCATCGCCGGGCAAATTGTTCCTATCGTTGTAGCCTTGTTGTTAAACGAAATGAAACGAGCATTCGTTAAGCGAGGTGTTCAGACACTCATTTATTTACCTCACTTCTTATCCTGGGTCATACTCGGAGCCATTCTTGTTGATATACTGTCTCCTTCAGAAGGGATTGTAAATCAAGTACTTCAAGCTTTCGGTGTCGACCCTATATTTTTCCTCGGAAGCAATCAATGGTTTCCTACCGTACTCATTGCTTCTGATGTTTGGAAAGAATTTGGGTTTAGTACGATTGTATATTTAGCAGCTATTACAGGCATCAATCCTTCCCTTTATGAAGCGGCAATTGTTGATGGAGCAAATCATATGAGGCAGACCTGGCATATTACGCTGCCTGGTATGGTTCCGATCATTATATTGCTGGCCACCTTAAGCTTGGGCAGTGTTTTAAATGCCGGCTTTGATCAGGTGTTTAATTTATATGGTCCATCGGTCTACCAGAGTGGAGATATATTGGATACATTAATTTATCGGATAGGCCTTATTGATGCTCAGTTCGGTGTAGCAACAGCTATTGGGTTGTTTAAATCGGTCGTTTCGTTGGTGCTCATAACGATTTCATATGTTTTGGCCTACCGATTGGCCAATTATCGTATTTTCTAAAATGATTATGCAGATTAAAGTGTTGAGTTTTGAAGAAAGGATTGTAGCCCATGCGTCATGTGTCCTTGAGCAGGAAAATTTTCGTTGTTTTCAATTACATTTTTTTGGTGTCGCTTTCCTTGCTCTGCTTGCTTCCTCTGATTCAAGTGCTGTCTATTTCCTTTAGCTCTAGTCCAGCAGCATCCGCCGGTTTGGTAAAGCTGCTGCCAGTAGATTTCAGCTTGGATTCGTATCAATATATTTTGAAGAAAAAAGAGTTTATTAGCTCTTTCAGCATTACTCTGGAGCGGGTTGCTATAGGATATACATTTAATATTTTACTTGCGCTTCTGTGCGCGTATCCTTTGTCCAAGGAAGTGAAGGAGTTTCGGGCGCGCACTTATTACGCGTGGTTCTTTGTATTCACGATCCTGTTTGGCGGGGGTCTTATTCCGACCTACATCATAGTTAGTGAAACAGGGCTGCTTGATACGATCTGGGCTTTGATCATTCCGGGTGCAGTAGGTGTATTTAATATTATTTTGCTTCTAAACTTTTTTCGAGGATTGCCTAAAGAAATTGAGGAGTCCGCTTTTATAGATGGAGCGGGACATTGGACGGTGCTAACGAAGATGTATGTGCCGATGTCGCTGCCTGTGCTTGCCACGATTTCGCTATTTACATTGGTCGGTCACTGGAATGCCTGGTTTGATGGGTTGATTTACATGAACTTCCCAGAGAAGTACCCTTTATCTACTTACTTGCAATTAATGGTCATTAACAGCAATCCAATGAAAATGGATATTAACAATTTAAATGGCGCTTTGGAAATATCAGAGCGTACGACACGGGCGGCACAAATTTTCTTGGGTGCGCTGCCGATTCTTATTGTTTACCCATTCTTGCAGAAGTATTTTGTGAAAGGGATCGTAGTTGGAAGTGTGAAGGGCTAATAGGCGTTTATTGGGGGAGAAAAGGATGAATGCTGTAAATTATGATAGATGGATCTGGATTGAATTAATTGGTTTCGATAACAGAGAAAGTGATTATGGGGTAAGCACTTATTTGAAAAACGCTAAGTTTAAACCGGATGGCATTTCATTGCTTTTGTTCACCCCTGATTTTGTGCATGCGCATAAAGGGATGGAGAAAGAGCATATGTTGCCAATTGAAATATGCTCCTATGCGGCACGCCCTTATGGCAAGCATCACGACAGGCAGGAATGGACGAATTACCAGCTTCGCGGATTGGTTGCAGAGCTGCAAAAACACGGGATTGATATGTACTGCAGCTTTTTCAATTTGTTTCTATTTCAAGATGAAGGAAAAGAAGCAGCGAGTGAATGGTGCTCCTCGCACCCAGAGCTTTATGAAATGAGGAAGACGGGCGAAGCGTTCCCGGTCATTAACCCGCTGAAGCGTTTTAAAGATGGTACCTATTATGAGGATCTATTTATTACTGACTTGATGACCGTTATGCGTGATTATAACTTTGATGGGTATCATGGAGCGGACGGTTACACGAGCCCTCGTCTTACGATTGCAGAGGCGGATTACTCCGACGATATGGTAGAGCAGTTTACAAGACTCAGCGGGGTGGAATTGGCAGAGAACCTCAAGCTCACTTGTGACGGCGAACCGTTAGAAATGGAGAAACGGGGCCATTGGATCTGGACCTATAAACGAATGGAATGGATTAACTTCTATGCGCATCGTTGGGGAGAGMTTTGGCAGAAGATTATGCCGGCACTTCGCAAGGAAGGGAAAAAAGCCGTTCTTAATTCGGTCTGGACGAGAGATCCGTTCGAAGCTTTACATCGTTATGGCGTGGATTACAAGCTGCTCGCAGCATCTGGTGTTGATGCATTTGTAATAGAATCGGTAGCTGCCTCGTGTTCTGCTGGCGCAGGAGAAATCGAGTACGAACCGGGTACAGAATTTATGTCCATGATCATGACAATCAAAGCTTATGTGCCGGATATGAAAATGATTTGTTTGAATGCAATACAGGATACGAACGAGCAGTGGGATGCAATTAGCCATGTGCCGACACTCTTGGAGCGGGATATATACTCCTTTTCGAATATATTTTTGAAGGATCAACAAGGGGTACAGCGCTGTACTTCAGGGTTTGTAGCTTGCCTTGGCGATGGAATAAGCGAGAGTGATTGGGAATGGTTATTAAGAAGGTGGAATCTGGGTTATGAAGGGCAGCCTGAGCGGATAATCGGATCCAGCTTTGTATGGTCGGATGAAGCACTGAACCATTCTTTAGAAGACTATCCTGCAACCCGGAACTGGCCCGCTTATAAGTTTTTGAAGGAATTAATAGACCGAGGCGCTCCGCTGCACACGATGGTGAATGTGAAGGATTTGGAGCAAACAAGCGGTGCGATTTGTGTAACTAGTCTACATTTGTTGCCGGATAAGGAATTACAGCAAATTCTTGCCTATCGTAGTGGTTCATCCACCCTGATTGGCAATATGACGGAGYGGATAGCGCAGATTTTTGCAAGTATCAGCTTGAATGTGAGTGCAGATCCAGGCCAGCTATTTTGTATGGCGCGTGAAGCTAATGGGGCCGTTATTAACACAATCGTTATGATGAAGGATAGCAATTCCATTCACCATGAATCTGAAGATTTGACCCATTTAATTGATCCGAAGTCATGGGTAGATCCTCTTTATTTCAGCCCTGTAACGGATGACTTTTTAAGCGGGTGTGTTCAAGCACTGATAAGCTGCTCTGATGCGCC
>NZ_JBFUHJ010000016.1:0-50135 GCF_056402455.1 Paenibacillus sp. P4_A7
GGGCATTTGTCCGATATGCAGCTTCAATCTTTACGTTTGGAAAATGTAGCTGTGTATCAACTACTTGATCCGTACAATTGCTGAGACGTACAAGAATTCCTTTACCTTCTTCAGACGGTTTCACATCGAATAGTTGAACACCCTTACCGCTGATCTGAATGAATTGACCGGATGTCACTTCCTTACAATCTATGACTGGTGTTGTCAGTATAGGGGATACAGCCTGGATGGCAGACTGTATCACATCAGCGGGATCAAAGAAACTAAATGTAGACAATACGTAAGTGAATGAGACAAATCCGGGCTGGCGTGCTCGAAAATTTGTATCCCAGTAATTATTCATCGGCCACGCTAATAAGAGCGGATTCTCATGTCTTGGAACACTCTCTTGTTCTTTGCCGAAGTTAAAACCCCCTACTTGCACAAGCGGAGCATCCGGGCAAACCAAGGTTACTCCGTGCTGTCCATCATATACCGAAACACTCTTATCTACCGTCAAATAATCTCTACATACTCCCGGTAATTGCTGTGCATCCAACTCAACAAATTGACCAGCAGTATCATAGTGACACTGCCACTCCCGAACGTTTAATGGAATAGCAAAATAGGTACCTTCGGGAGTCGTAATATCTTGTTTCTGGAAAGAAGCCGTCATCTCAATTTCTGCGCGATAACTAAAAAAGGTAAACCGTTGCTCCAGATTATCCACACCAGGCGCTTCCCAGCAAATGATCAAAGTAGCACTAAGCGCGCCTCGCTCAACCTGGCAAGACTTCATTCTTGAATAGGTTTGTCTTTTAGCCTTCCAGTCATGGTTCCATRCACTAATACCATTATTGCCTTTCTCAACATCTCTCGGAAAAATGGCGCTTCGGTTATTAGGATGATAGTTTGAATCGACAGTCTCCTGTACGTATTGAAACAAGCTCCATGGACTTGTTAGATCAAGCACTTCCCAATCTTGCTGTTTATCATATAAACTCGTAATTCGACCTGTTGAAGGGTCAAAGCTGCATATATGAAATGGGGTTTCAATTCTCCCCTCTTCAGTAGTAACTTCCCTAAACAAAGGGCCTTCTCCAGCCGCTTTAATTATGCCTGAATGTGCATGTATATCTGTAGATAATTCTGCTTCTTGCATAGTAAGATACGGAATTTTTCTCCAACTAAAAGGCGCCAGCTCTACAGTGCCATAGCTTACCCCTGTATGATTTCTTTCGTTGTTCATCAGTACTTGGCGCATTCTGTCTGCGCTAAGATGCTTCCCTTTTGCAGTAAAACTTGAATGAACTCGAATGTCATGCATAATAGGAACAGAAGACGGGTTTACCAATAGTATTCCCTCAGGTTCATCTGATTGCAGTGGATTATTCGCTAATATCTCCATTTGTGTCCCTAATAAGTAACCCGTTAAGCTGTTGGCTTGATAAGCATAATGAGCTTTGTGCATCCATTGAATATCCACATTCAGATGGTCGGGCTCGCTAATTGCGTTGAACACGCCCCAAGTGTGTTCATCGTATAAATGAATTTGTTCCCAGGCTTGTTTCTTCAATTGCATATAGGACGGGTCTTCCTGAGGATGGAAAGCTTCTATGAGTTCTACTGCCTTCATACCTTGCTTCGTTCTCCGATTAAGTTTGCCTTCTTTGGCTGAGCTGCCTGAACCGAAGTTCCAGTAATCCGTCCAATCGCCAGAGTGTACTTGTAATTGCTTCTCATGCTTCTTCACCCTTGCATATAATTGCTCCGGTGTGACAAAGGATATTTTCTGTTCCCGTTGCTCTTCATTCCAAGCTTTAATTAAATACGCTAATTCACGATCTGGTGGATTGTTGTCGTATAACGGCAAATTCGTCGCAGTCAAATAAACAAAATCAAATGGATAGTCTGGATCTGCATCGATCTTCTTCAAATATTGGGCTAAGCCTTCGGCCATAATATTCGTGTCTTTAGCATTAACATGACAAATTTGACTAAAAAGTGAATAATGCTCACCATTAAAAGTTAACAACTTTCTGCCATCCGGCGCTTGCCAATGGAACGCTTTTGGACGAGTTAATGGAAATCCTCCAAAATGAATATTAATGCCCATAATGAAAAACTCCACACCCGCATCTAATAACAACTGACTATAAGGCCATGGTTGGCCGTTTATATCATGATTAATAGCCGTTTTTATCTCAATACCAAATTCAGTACGTAATTGTCTAATCGGATACAGCATCTTTGCTATTTCTTCAGCAGTACACAAAGGTGTGGTGTGCAGATAAGAAGCTGTGATGCTCATTTGACCGTTGTGTAGAAATCTGGTGAAATCTTCTAATTGTTTTGGATTGGCTGTCCTAAGCCAAAGTAATACAGGATAAACGGCTTCACAGGTCCAGCGAAATTTATTCTCTTCTGACCATTCCTCTGTTAATTCGCACATCTCCAAGGCTTGATCAATATACTTTTTTTGCATTTCGAGTAGTATAGGCTGCGCATGCGTATAGCCAACATCCAAATGACTATGATGAAGTACTAGCACTTCTTTTATTTTTGACATCTCTCTTCTCCTCATGCAGTTACTGACCAAAAATCGGGAACTACTCTCACCATCTATTCGATGGATTCCAGTTCACTACATTTAAGGGTATACAGTTTCCCCGTTTCCGTTGCAAAAGAAATAATGTTGCCAGACAACTGCCATTCGATTTTGCGTTGTGTTTCTCCATCTGTTTCCATGATATAGAATTCTCCGGTTGACCATGGGTTAATGATGTGACACATTTTTCCTTTCTCGCTATGAACATTCACATATGTTACATTTTTATCTGTTAGCTCACTAGATACAAGAAAAGCCCCAACTGCTCTTAAGTTTGTAAAGCTGGCATCTTTCTCACGAGGCCATACAGGAAACAATCGAATGACATGCTCATGGCTTTGAATCAGCATCTCGTTAATTGCTGAAGGAACAGCGCTGCAGCACTCGATACCGCCTCCACCGAAGAAGATAAATAAGTTTGGATAACTGTGTTCGAGACACTGACGACGAAGCTCCTGCAAGATAACTTCAGGGTTATATCCGACCCTTGCTGCAGCTGTAAAAATCGTTGGGAAACCGTTATAATCCGTCCATCGATTTATTGTAGTTATTGTATCTTTTGCAACTTCAAGCAACGCCGGGTCTGAATTTAGGCCTATCGCTCCAACTGGCCAAATATGCTGAACGGCAAGTGTATTATCATCGTACCAATCCAGTCCTTGCTCCGTTAACCGGAATATCTTCTTTCCATCACGTTCGTATGTCGGAAAATCACTCATATGCTCAACGATATGTGTCCATTTTTCACGACGATTCTCATCGATACTGAGCTCCCTTGAAATGTCGAGTATCCCTTTGAAGAGCATCCGAACAACTCCTAATGAAAGGATCGGATTCATATCCTCAAAGCCTTTCATCCATTCATCATCGGTATGTGAGTCTGACCATGAGGGAACTTCGTGAACAGCATCTCGGTAAATAACGTACCTGTTATCTTCAAATTTCAAATAATCTTCCCAGAAATTCGCTACCTCAATTAGAAACGGATAAGCAACCTGACCGGCATATTGTAAATCATAGGTATAGTAATAACGCATCAGCATATTAACTGTGCAAAGAGCAGCATTGCTTTTCTGCCCTAAGAACAAATGACCATCCTCATACGATGTATGAACCACCTCTGCTGTCGGCAATCCTTTTGGTCCTATACCTACCTCGTAATATAGCCCTCTGCATTCTAAATACTTTTCAGCATTCTTGCGTCCGGTTGACATATATTCAAGCAACGGCGTATCATAGGGCTCGCTCAACTCGATATGATTGGATGAATAGACTCCCCACCAAGGAGCTTGATAATTATAATTCAAGTGATAATCACCGGCCCAAGCAGGTCTGTCAGTCGTTATCCAGCTGCCGAACAGGCCCGGTGGAAACTGTTTGTTGCGACTGCAACAAGCCATAATGTAATGAGAGCCATACCAAAATTTCTCCAGTAATTCATCGCCGATTTCAATTGCTGACTTTGCCCAGAAGTGACTCCACCAGTCATCATGCTCCGAACGGATCGAAGCAATAACAGTCTCGTCGCAACGCTCTATTCTTCCAATTGATTGTTGTAAGTAGTTTTCCTCATCATGATTCGTCAGTACATAGGCGACGATATATGTTTTTTCCCCAGGCTGCAGTGTAAATTCTCTGTTCCCTTCGGCTAAGCTGCGCATAGCAATGACGCCTTCAGTCGACCATTCCAAATCAGAGCCGATAAACTTTCGTGTCGCCCATAAGCAATCGCTATTATGTCCATATTCGTTATCTGATTCGTTACCTGACTGCGTCCACAAATCCACCTTAATCGGTACAGCCTCACCTTCGCAATTCAGTTCCACTACCACCACATTTTCAATTGCCGAAACCCACGAACGCATGGAGACTGACGTTTTCTCAGTCTGAAATGTTGAGAAAACCTCTGCTTCGAGCAGTCGTTGTTCACAATAATACGAAGCATTGTCCAGTGCAGGGATTTGAATGTCGATTCCCCCTAGTAAACAAGGGCTTCCGTTTTGGTATATTCGTTTTGCTTTCCAAAAGTCGGTCTTCGATATCCATAGACGCTGCTGCACAGGTGAACCGCTAATGACAACACCGACATCACCGTTTCCGATTAAAGGACCATCGACCACCTTGTCCGAAGGTACGTTTTTTGGCGGTTCTGTAAAGATTCCCTTATAACGCTCCATTCTTTCTTTCCATCCATATTCAGCTTGCATTTGGTCATCCTCCTATTGGGTCCCGCTAAATCCCCTTTGAAAAAAGGGGATTTAGCGGGATATTCACTATTAATTAGCTGACTTTCTATCTTGATATCTTAATAGGGCATCATTATAGATTTGGAGAACTTTATCGAGATTGCCGGTCTTCTTAATTTTTTCTTGAAAGGCAGTCCAGGTTGCAAAGGTTTCTTTCCCATTGATGAATTTATTTTGCATCTCTGCTACATAAGTGTTTATCGGTGTCATATTCGTTGCAATCTGTTCTTTTTCATCATCTGTAAACTCAAGATAGGGTTCTCTTACCCAAGGAGGAGTGTAGTCATTCGGGTATGACATATCATTGAAAGCAGTCTCCCAAGGTTTTTCAACAAATGTACCATTCAATATACTAGGGTCTTTAGGAGCAAAATCAACGAAAGCCCAAGTGTCGATTGCCATTTGAAATCCAGGACGGAATGAGGCGCTTGATCTCATTCCATATTTATCACCTTCTGACCAAGGATTAGCTGCATTTTTTATCGTATCAACAAAAGTAGGTTTGCCATTTGTATCTCGAGTAAATGATTCGCCTTCAATTCCCCAAGTAATCAATTCAATTATTTCTGGTTTGTACTGTAGATCTAATAATTTAACTAATTCTTTCACGTTCTTCGATTTGGGATTTACAACCATAGCCGCGTTAAGTTCAACAGTTACTGAATTGAAATCACTTATGCTTTGCCAAGCTGTTCCATATTTCGGGTTGTCAGGAAAAAGTGAGATTACAAACTTTTCTCCTCCCGTTGCCGTTCGACTCCAATCACCAGCTAAGTTAAACCAATTTTGTAAAAGGATGAAATTCACACCTGTCAATGCTTTCTTCTTCGTAGCATCATCGCTATCAGAAAACACCTCAGGATCTAATAGCTTTTCTGAGAATAGTTTATTTGCAAATTGCAGTGATTCCATATAAGACTCTTCTAAAGCTCCATAAACATATTTTTCGCCATTCCAGTATATTTTAGGTCCACCGTTATGATTAGCAAGAAAGATAGGATCAAAGGATTTCCATTGCGAGTTTATTGGGTATGAGTTTGGATATATTTCTTTCAACTTTTTTGCTACTTCATATAACTCATCTAACGTTTTCGGAATTTCCAAAGCATTCTTTTCGAAAATATCATATCTATAAGTTGCTGGGGTATACACACCCATTCCTTTATCTTTCGCCTGTCTAGGCAACGCAATGTTCCATAATCCATAAAACTTTCCATCTGATCGGATAGCCTTAATCTCCCCGTCGGTAGCCTGATCAACTAAACTCATATAATTAGGTAGAAGTTCTTTATATTGGCTTAAATCTAGAAAAGAGCCATCCGTTTCAAACTGTTTATAAATGTCCTGACTCATAATCATAAATAAATCCGTAGTGTCACCACTTGCAAGCAAAAGTTTTGTCTTATCAGCGTATTCACTAATTGGAATATAATTAAATTTAATATTAAGCTTTTTACCCATCAGGGACTCCATCTCACTAAGCCATTTCTTCTGCACAATGGCGTCTTCCATTTTCCCACCAAATGAAGGCAAAGTAACTGAAAAGCTTAGTGTTTCACCTGATTTTGTCGTACTTTCGCCGTTAATCGCTTTTTCTGTATTTGAGGCAGAGCTGCATCCTGCAAGAATAGTTCCAATGATTAAAATGACCGCAAGACAGAGTGAACTTAATTTAGCACGAATTTTCATGTTATCCCTCCAAATTTATATTCATCATTCACTAACCGTTAGCCTTTAATAGCTCCAATCATTACACCTTTCACAAAATATTTTTGAAGAAATGGATATATTAACATGATTGGAAACATAGCTAAGACGACTATGGCCATTTGAATATTTTTAGGGTCCATTTGCATTTGTGCGAGCATCGCTTGCATGCCTGATGTGCCAGAACCTGATTCAAATGATAAAGTAAACAGGTATTTTCTAAGAATTAATTGCAGCGGATATTTGTTTTCGTCATTAAGGTATATAAGAGCCTCAAACCAGCTGTTCCAGCTTCCAACGATACCAAATAGAGCAAAGGTTGCCAGAAGCGGCTTTGATAATGGTACATATATTTTAAATAAAATTTGTATATCGTTAGCTCCATCGATTAACGCTGATTCACGCAAATCAGACGGTAATGATTGGTAAAAAGATCTAAACAATAATACATTAAACGCAGACACACAACCGGGAAGGATCATAATCCAGTAAGTATCAAGTAAATGAAGGTTGCGAGCAAGTAAGTAAGAAGGAATCATACCACCGCTAAAGAACATCGTAATGACTAGAAATATTGAAATGCCTTTTTTTGCCATGAAGTTTGAAATTGTTAGAGGATAAGCCATGAGTGAAGTAAATGTTAGCATAAATAAAGTAGATCCAACCGCGTATACGATGGAATGAAAGTAACCTGAATAAAGAAAGGGATCTTTAAATATGTAACTATAACCATTTAGGCTAAATCCTTTTGGAAAAATCGTAATATCGCCTTTAAGAATATGTTCAGCATTACTTAAAGAAACTGCGATAACGTTCAAGAATGGATATAGCATGGCTACACATAGAAGAAGCATTATAAAAATATTGACTAGGTCAAATATTTTCGAACCCAGACTCTCCTTACCTACCATTTTCGACACCTCCTACCAGATGCTAGTTTCCGAAACCTTACGGCTTAACTTGTTTGCAATGACAAGTAATATAAAAGCAATTACTGACTGAAAGAGCCCAATTGCCGTTGTATATTCAAATCTTGCACCCATGATACCTTCACGGTAAAGAAACGTTCCAATTACATCAGCTACTACATAGGTATCTGGATTGTACAGTAAAAGAACCTTCTGAAAATCAGTTCCTAGAATACCGCTAACAGATAATATTAACAAAATAATCGTAGTCGATTTGATTTGTGGCCAGTTAATATTTAGCACCTTTTTCCATCGACTGGCTCCATCGATACTTGCAGCGTCATATAGTGTTGGATCAACACCGCTTAACGATGCCAAATATAGTATTGTACTGAAACCAATTCCCTGCCAGATACCTGTACTAATAAATATGGACCTGAACCAACTCGGTTCTGAGAGGAAAACAATCGGATCATATCCAAATAAGGATACAATTTTGTTGAATAAACCCTCTCGCTCTGTAAATGACCTAATCATCCCCACAATTATCACTGTAGATATAAAATGAGGCAGATAAGAAATGGTCTGTACAACTTTTTTGAAAACAGAGTTTTTTATCTCATTAAATAACAATGCGAGAATTATTGGAGCTGGAAATCCCCAGAACAAGGAATATATGCCGAGCAATAAAGTGTTCTTAAGAACCCTAAGTGCCATCGGATCATTAAAAAATAAAATGAAATATTTAAACCCTACCCATTGGCTGCCCCAAATACCTTGAGCCGCACTATACTTTTTGAAAGCAATCTGTATTCCATACATAGGAAAATAACTAAAAACCAATACAATTAGCAAACCAGGTAACACCATCAGAAATAAATACCGTTGATTCCAAAACATTTCTGAAAACTTGCGTAGACTCAACACATGGCTTCACCTTCCCCCCCGAATAACATTGATTCGCGAAAAAGTAATCGCTTTCACCACTCCAATTAAGAACCTTTTATTTCACAAAATTCATATTATACCCAACTTCAAACTGTGTCAATACTGTATTATTATGACATCATTTTAACGCATATTTTTGAATACAGAAAGTGATACAACGATTAGTGTGGTTAACTTACGGCTTCACAATGAAACGGGAAATAGGCATACCATATCACTCGGGAAAGGGATGCCTGTTTTGTAGAATGAATGATCACGCTTAGCCCATGAGGCTCAGACTGAAATAGGTTTAATTGAATCACCAATATGTATTTTTGATTTACATATTTGTCCGAAAATATGTTGATCTTCTTTACCATCAATCAAGCTGAGCAATTGTTTTGCAGCACACTGCCCCATCTCATAAAAGGGTTGTGAAACTCCAGTTACATTAAGATTTATTTTACGATTTAAATTCATCGCATCATAGGTTACTAGAGATACATCACCAGGTATATTATATTTCAATTTTGCAAATGAACTGATAGCAGCTTCAGCAATCTGATCATTCGCTGTAAATACAGCCGTAAAATTCATATGTTTCATCTTTTGCTCAAAAACCTCACAATACTCGTCAAATTCTTCCGAAAAATCCTCCTTCCTAGTTGGAATGAATACGTCGAACTCCTCGGAATAATCTAGATTCGAGTCGATAATTGCCTGTTTAAATCCCAAAAACCGCTCATTCATCGTACTCAAATTCGAATTTCGGATAAATAAAATACGACGATGTCCTTTATCAATCAACAACTTTGTAAGATTATAAGCTCCAGCAAGATTATCGCTAGTTACATATGGAATATCCGTATTGTAAACAATTCTATCTAAGAACACGACTTTAATTCCATTATCTTGCAGCATAGAAAAGATTCGATGGTTAATATCTTCATGACCTTGTCTCATAATGGGACATAAAATCACCCCTTCAACTTTCCTTGCAACCGCCCCTTTAACCAGCATTTCCAACTTCTCGAGATTCCGTTCATCACTTGAAGTTAATAGTTGAAAGCCCTTTAGGTACAAGACATCCTCAATCCCTCTTAACGCAGACGACCATAAAGGATTTTCAATGCCAAAAACAAAAGCAGCCACCAAGTGAGTACGATCAAGACTAGTAACCATTTTATCTTCCATGAAAGYACCTCTTCTGCTATCTCTGTTGAGCCATCCTTCCGCCGTTAATTCTTTAATAGCTTTCTCCACCGTATTCACACTTGAATTATAATGTTGAGCAAATTCTCTACTAGACGGAATTCTATTGCCTTCCGTCCACTCTCCGCTTTTAAGTCTATTTTTAATGTCTTCTTTGATAACCATATATTTAACCGCCACACAGCATTCTCCTCAACTGATGTAGTTTCATAACTTTCACTTTAACCAACTGAAATAACTGTGTCAACTTTTTTAATACAACTCGGATGCTGTCGAGGCGTTTTATGCTCTTGTTTTATTCCATCCTGCCATCTTTCGCCATTGCCCAGGGGTATATCCGGTAGCTTGTTTATAGGCTTTGGTGAAGTGATGGACTGAATAAAACCCGGTTAATTCTGAAATTTGTGCCAATGAGTAGCTTGATGTTTCCAATAGAGATGTTGCGATAGTAATTTTGGTCTTCCGATAATATTCCGAAAAGGTTTCACCTAACTCATCTTTAAATAGACGAGAAAGCTGCCTAACTGAGATATGTAGGTGCTTCGCTAAATCCTGAAACTTAATTCTTATCGATACGTTATCTACAATATATAGCTTGGCTTGGTTCAAGATCATGGATTCATTTGTTCTAATCGAAACGATATCCACATCGTCTTCTTTATCGAGAAATAATTCAAAAATAGAAAAGATCAGGGTAAAAGCCATATGCTTTAGCATCTGTCGATTTGCTACGCCATTGTGTCCCGTATTCAATATTGTTTTCCATAAAGACACCATTGTGGATGGGGTTTCTGCTTTTACTACGACGTGTTCCGTTTTAAGCAATCGATGATACCCATTTATCACTTCCATAGATGACCTTTCTTCTAATAACTCAAAAGCAAGATATGCGATTCCAATTCCTACCTCGGAATTACCTTCTATTTGATGCCATATACCCGGCTTAGAAAGAAAACTGTCTCCTTCATGCAAATCATAACGCACACCATTATCGATGTAGTATCCAGACCCGCTAGTTATGTAACAACATTCAAAAAAAGAATGTTTATGAAGCTCGTGAGTATAGTGTTTCTCTAAATAACCCCAATAAAAAACATGAATTGCTGTATCTTCATTCTGTAGATCTAGAGCTATTGTATTAAGTTGATGAATATCCATATACAATTCCTTTCTCTTTTTCATACAGGATCTTAATAAGATGGCAGACTGATATAAAAAAAAGGCTCAGTCATACAAAGACAGAAAGCCAAGTATTTTTGTACATTTGAGTTAAGAATTACATTCATACATTTAAAGGAGACGATTGAAATGACAGCGATAATAAATTCAGCAATGGTAGAGAAATACGATAAAGAGGGCTACCTCATCTTTCCTGATGTACTTGATAGCGATCTAATGAAAGAAGCACAGGAGCATATTCAATGGTTAATAGAAAAAAATCCAAATCTTCGTCCTGAGGCGCTCCATAATGATTTAGTTAAGAATGATCCATTCTGGTTACGACTTGTAAGTGATAAACGTTTATTGGATATCGCAGAAACATTTATAGGTCCTGACATTGCCCTCTTTGCTTCCCATTATATTAGCAAGCCTGCTTTTAATGGTCAACCAGTCCTATGGCATCAAGATGGCAGCTATTGGCCGTTAGAACCCATGAAGGTCATTACCTTATGGTTAGCAGTTGATGATTCCATCGTTGAAAATGGTTGCTTACGTGTTATCCCTGGATCACATAAAATTAAATTACAAGAAATGAAAGGCAGCTTCGAGGTTGAGAACGTACTGAGCTCAGAAATTGAGAAGGAATTTGTTGATGAATCCAAAGCTGTAGACCTCATTTTAAAATCTGGGAGTGTATCCATTCATCATCCAAACATCATTCATGGCTCAAAAGCGAATCACTCCCCGCACCGTCGTGCAGGCTTAACCATTCGTTATATCCCAACAAGCACTCGAGTCTTGAATGAAAATCACAGTATACATTTAATGCGCGGTAATATGGGCGAAGTTAAAAATTCATATCTGCCATTTCCTAAATTTGACGCATCGATTCATTTCAACTTCAAGGATAGCACTAGCTTTAGTAAATAAGGTCTAAATCAATACAAAGAACCGGCGTGTCCAGTCAATATGGACACGCCGGTTCCGATTATTCATTATACGATTATGCCAGTGTAAGCTTAGTTACACGTCCATCGAAAATCCATTCAGCAACATAAACTGAGCCCTTGGAATCTACACAAATACCATGAGGTGAGCTGAATTTATTATCTTTGTAGTAAGGCTTAGGTAAATTCGGCCAGCCTGCTTGTTTGTAAGCCTGTTGGTCTTCACCTAAATGACAGATCAACCGATCATGTTTATCGAAAATCGTAATTCGGCTGTTTAAGTCTGGGAAGAAGAGATCATCCCCATGATAATAAAAGCTGCAAGGCTGGTCCATATCATCAACGATAACTCTTTTGAAATCACCCTGTAAGGTAAAAACTTGAATCCGATGATTGCCACGATCCGCAACATAAACTTCTTCTATACCACTGCGAACATCAATGGAAATACCATGTGGACAGTTCAATTGTCCCAATTCCGTACCTTTTCCGCCCCATGAACGGATATATTCCCCTGCTGCCGTATAGTGGTGAACCCAGCTTTGGCCATAGCCATCGGATACATAAATATCACCATTTGCCGAAACCGCTACATCGGTAGGGATATAGGTAAGCTCCTCATTGTAAATATCAGGACGATCAGGTGTTCCCAATGTCAGCAAGTGGTTTCCACTTAGATCCATTTTCACAACATTATTTCGAGCGGTGTCTGTAATAAATAGGTATTCTGTGCCTTGGTCCATATGGAGATAAAATCCGTGTGCGCCACCTTCGAACTCTTCGCCCCAAGCCGCTAAAAATTCACCACTCTCGTTAAATTTGAAAATGGATGGTTTTCCTGTATGAAAGACATAGACGTTATCCTGTTGGTCAACGACAATTCCATGTGTATAGCCAAACTCTAAGTTTGCAGGTAGCTTTGCCCAGCCTGGAACAAGATCATAGCTGCGTACCGTATTTCCTAATTGCGGAAGTTTGTTAGTTGTCATATTTAATTCCTCTATTCTTTAGTTAAGTTAGTGGTAAGTATTTGTATTAACTATTCTACACTAAAACTCAATTAGTGATAGCGCATTCTTTTATCATATACTCCCAAGAATCACTAGTCTTTGAAATAATAAGACTTAATTTTGCACTATATGGACATTTTAGATCTCAGATGGTCGAAAGAAAAAATCGTTCTTGTTGAAGCAAGAACGACTTTCAAAAAACTATGGATATACAATAGGATTAAGAGGACTAGCGGCAACATCTCCCGGTTTAAGTCCTGGAAACCAATTTGCCAAGTCATTTCTTCGTGCATTACTATCCGGTTCAGCAATAGGTAGCCCATCCGCAATATAAATAATGGTCATTACCTCGCGCATATGTTCCGTTGGATTGCCTGGTGCGCTGTGGAGCGTCCACCCCGAGTGAAACGTAGCGTCTCCAGCTGCCATTGCTCCATAGTTTGCCTGCTCTATACCTTTACCCTCAACGTAATCCTTGAAGGTGCGATGCGATTCATCCGAAATCTCTTGCTTCGTAATAATGCCATTGCCATGAGTAGCGGAAGCAAAGGTCATAGATCCTACTTCCTCCGAAATGGGAACAAGCGGCATCCATAGCGTTATTGTTTTGTCCGTGTCCAATGGCCAATAAATTTGGTCCTGATGCCATGGCGTATGTCCGCCTCCGGGCTCTTTGAATAAGGCTTGATCATGATATATTCTTACTGATGGAACTCTCATCAGATCAGCGGCGACTTTTGCAAAACGACGCGCCATAACAAATTTTTCAACAGATTCGCTCATTCTCCATAGGTTTGAGATCTGAATAAAAGCTTTACCATACGTATCCCGTTCTTCCAACGGTTTTGTGTTGTTGTTTTGTTCTTTTACGATCTCACTGATTACATCGCGATAGATGGAAACTTCGTCGTCTTTCGCTAATGCTCTCACTATTGTATGTCCATCGCGCTGGTAGTTTAGAATTTGTTCTTCAGGGAGATGGTGCTCCTCGGTCAAATCAGGAAGGTTGTTTATTATGCTCATTCAGAATCCGCTCCTCTATATTCATTCTTTCATTACATAGCTAATTGTAAGAGATTTTGACAGTTTAGTCTTTGTGTGTAATGATCGTTTTAGTTGTATAAAATGACTGAATGTAAAGGTGGCTATTATGAATCTGTTTTCATTTACTAACACTCACCCTATTGTCCCCTACATAAGAGAGAGCGATTTCGCGGTACGTTCCGCCTATTATTCTCCTTTCCGGAAACTTCTAGACTATTTGCTTATCTATATACAAAAAGGAGAACTAACGGTCGTCGCCGATGGAACTAAATATCAGCTCCAAGAAGGTCAATTCTGCTTGCTCCAACCCGGAACTGTGCATGATTTACAAGCTTTTGCTGATAATGCAACACCATTTGCTCATATGGACTTTTTCTTCCAAGCTGACAGAGACAAGAGCTTTCCGACAAAGCCAGGACAGATCGATCTACATGCCTTCCAGCATCTCATGCAGCCAAAACTTAACGACTTCGAAGGTTTATCAATCCCAGTTCTCCTAGAGCCCAGCAAGTCTTATCTTTATCGTAATTTGTTATTGGATATGATAGAAAGCTGGCTTAAACCGAATCCTTTATCCAAGCTAAAGGCGCAAACAATAGCTACCCAGCTCCTTCATCACATCATTCAAGACCACTCTAATCCTGACAATCTCAAATCAAGCCATTCTCACGATCTGGATTGGATTCCGTCTTATTTTTCGTTTCATCTTGCCGAAACACTGTGTATAGAGGACTTGGCTAAGCGCACAAACCTTTCCCCTTCTCGATTCCGGGCGGTTTTTCGTGAGCGTTACGGTGCTCCTCCACATCAGTTCCTAATAAACCTTAGGTTGGATCACGCGAAGGAACTGCTGTCCACTTCCACATATTCGATCGCCAAAATAGCTGAATACTGCGGATTTTCGGATGTCAGTCATTTTACAAATATGTTTCGATCACGCGAAGGCTTGTCTCCAGGGGCTTTTAGAGGGAAATAATCCAACTATTCATTACCGCAGTAACAACTTAAGAACCCCTTCTCAGTTTAATTTCTCTGAAGAGAGGTTTTCATAAATCGTTTCCCATTACTTTAATAGCATTATAATATTAATTCCTTTTCTCTAAGTAGCTTTTTTAAAACTTCGCTTGAAGCAAACGTGGCAACTGGCCCATAGAACGTTTGATAAGTAAGTAYGTCACCTAGTAGTGAATATTTTGCGAAGGCCAAGTTCTCATATTCATCCGTTTTAAAAACTAATTCCCATCCCCCCTTATTGTAAGGGATAAATTCACCTTTCTTAACTTCTATTAACCAATACTGATTTGTTGCCAACTTATGTTTTAAATCCTTCATTAACTCTGTTATGACTTTGCTATCTTCCGTCAAAAGGACTTCTTCTGTTTCAATATTTATGTACACTTGCTTTACTTTCTGAAAATCTTGATCTTGCCAAGCACGTTGTCGTTCAAACAACACCTTTCTTACATCATCATCGACATAGTTCCAAATGGAAAATAAAATAATTCCGAATCCTAACAACAAAAAAGTAATAACAACCTTTCTTACCACAGGAACACTTCCATTCAGAATTTTATATGAGTAATTTACCCATAATAACAGACGTGAATAATAACCATCAAGTTGCAGAATCCTGCCAGTCTGCTCAATGAAAGAATGGAGAAGTTACTTCAAACCTTTGAAATAATTCAATTCACAGCTCAAACAGCCGCTGTGCAATCAGTCAGTTGTTAGGGTTTACCTATCGTTTCCTTTTCTTATAAGATATATAATAGATAAGTTATGTCCTTAATCACTTAAAAAAAGACGGATTCTCACTCCGTCTTGATTAAACCTACCAAATCCGCTATTTTCTTGTTCTCCAGATACTGTTCCATCTGACGTTCGGCGTCGATTACAACCTGCTGGATCAGACATTCACTTCCGTGATCCAGGCTGCATTCGAACAACGAAGCGGTTCCTTCGATCGCATGGATGATATCAAGAAAGGAGATATCCTCCTGCTTCCGTCTGAGGCGGTATCCACCGTTTGCGCCTGGCGAGGACTGAATCAGGCCTGCCTTGACAAGCTTGGTCATCATCTTGGAAAGATAGGTTGGCGAAACGCCTAGCCTCTCAGCAAGTATTTGAACACCAACAGGCTTATCAGGCGCCGCTGTTACCAGATAGAGCATCGCATGCAGCGCATAGTCGGTAGCCTGAGAATATTTCATTCGGCACCTCCATTAAAGACTTTATGAGTCCATAATAACTCTAACATTTCTAAAAGGCAAGCAATTGATCCGTACATTCGCTCATTTCATCAGTAAACAAACAGCTTTGTCATAGCGTTATCATTCCTCTATTAGAAGGTCCTTCTCTTTACACCATTCAATAACTAATGCCTTTAGCTTTTTTTCTTTAAATTCATACCATTGTTTATCGACGTCATGTTCTATGATCCTATCTTTAAATCTTCTAAACGCTCCTCTTCCTTGTATAGCTCCAAACAATTCTTCTCGGATCTCAGTTTCACTTAATGTACCGATAAATTCTTCTATTATTTCATACTCATGGTACTCGTTTTTTAATGTGAAATCGAGGTATACCTCATCTTCATCCTCTATAATATTTATTGCTTGTTCAATGTTCTCTCTTTGCCATTCTGGATAATTTTCAAGTGGCTCTTCATCTTCAGCCGCTCTCATCTCTTCTCCCGATAATGTTATAACTTCTCCTGTCTGGGTGTTTATATAAGTATCGGTCTCATCCATTTGCATTTCAATTTCATTAATAAGATCATCTAATTTTACCGCAGCTTTTTTCTTCATTTCATACCTGTCCTTTCATTGATATTAATTCTTCTAAAGCTTTATTAAATGTAATTCCTACTCAACTATAGATAACCGTGAGCGTAATGCTAGTCCGAAGATGGACATCCTCCTATTAATAATAATGAGACCATCTCGGCTACTTCCTCTTTATTATTAGTTACGTTCCCAGAAGCCCATTGAAAGGCACCTTCATGGATGACTTGTGCAAAAATAGGTACATAAATACTCTTCTCGTTATCTGTATACTTGTTTTCTAGACTTTTTAACAAATATGCTTTCAACTCAGATACTATCTTTTCTTGCAATTGCGGTACGACTAAGCCTACATAGCTACTGCGACATTGTATTTTCGGTTGATGATAAAAATCGCATACCGCTAAAACGAGTTGCTTAATACTGTCTTGATTAAATATCATTACACCAGTAGTACGGTTTACGATAGCAGCCGATGCGGAATCTCCCATAATGTGGTCCAATAATTCGTATTTGTCATTGAAGTGCGCATAGAATGTAGCCCGATTAACTTGTGCACCTTTTGTTATATCCGCAACTGTTATTTTTTCAAAATCCTTTTTTGATACTAAATGAAAAAAAGAGTTAATTAACGACTGCTTAGTTGGTGTCATTCGTACATTCATTACTTTTGTTGCTATTTTCTTCACCCCTTACCCGACAATTTATCAGATTTGTCGCTATAGCAACATTCGTACATCGTTTGTTGGTTGTTTCATTAATTTATTGGCTGTATATTATCCATTAAAGCAACAGACGTTACTTTAATATATCATAGACAAGGAGTTCATGAAAATGAAAACTGTTTTAATCATTGGTGCGGGTACTGGATTGGGTTTATCACTAGCCAAAAAATTTGGAAATAACGGCTTTAAGGTAGCTGCCATTTCTCGTAACCCTGAGAAATTATCAATTATTGTAAGTGAACTTAAAGAACTAAATATTGAAGCACAGTCTTATGTAGCGGATGTAACGGATTTAGCTGCTTTAAAAGAAGCCATTCAAACAGTTAAGAAAGATTTCGGTTCTATCGATTTGCTAGAATTCAGCCCTTATGCAGGATGGGATAAATTCACAAATGTGTTAGAAACAACACCTGAAAGTGTATCAGAACAAATAAACAGCTATTTACTGCCTGCGTTCTTTCCGTCAATGAGGTATTACCAGATATGATAAATAACGGTTCAGGTGCAATTCTGTTTACAACAGGAATATCTGCTATATTCCCTTTACCTTTTGTCGGGAATGGAGGCATCGTTATGTCGGGTATTCGTAATTATGCTTCAAACCTATACAATCAGTTGAAAGAGAAAGGTGTATTTGTCGGACATCTTTCAATAGGGACCATGGTACAAGTCGGAACCACAGGGGATCCGGATATCATTGCAGATGCATGGTATAACCTATACGTGAATAAAGACCGCTTTGAAGAAATATTCCCTCAAGGGTTTGATCCGACTCAAATTCCTAATTAATAAAAAAAAGCGATAAGAAAACCATTAAGATGGTGATTGTCTTATCGCTTTTATATGGTTAAAATCATATCCTGAATGAGTTGGTACTGTGCCCACAGCAGTTGAAGCTCCGTCTGAGCTATATCCTTGCCCTGCTTAATGCCTAAAAAACGATTAGTCTATTGCTTGGCCGGTCACCCATTTGTCCACAATCTTTAGCTCTTCCCCGCCTAACCAAAGTTCGTGCGACTGCTGGTTACTATCGCGAAGCTCGTAAAAGTATTGATCCGCTTGCTCATCGTAGCCCTTTGATACTACCTTTACCGAGCTCAGACCAAGTGATTCTTCGTACTTCTGAAGCATCCGCTCCATTGCCGCCTTCGTTTCCTTGTTGTCATCGTACATGCCCAAATGAAGCGCCAGGCTCTCAGTGTCCTTCTGCATCAGCGCCTGCACGTAACGCTCAACTTCCAGCAACGTATAGGGATATTGCCCGATCAGTGGAGAGTTGTACAGCGGCTCGCGCCTGTCGTCATCCTGAATCTGCTCCATCCCCTGGGACTTGGCATATTTAATTTGAAAAGGAATAGAGCGCGCCTTACCGTCCTTCGTACCTGCGATAGTGTAATGTTCAACATAATACTCGTCATTTTGCACGTTAGCCTCGAAAAGCAGCCTCAGGTTCTCCAAGCCGTCAAAGTATAGCAGGAATCCTTCCAACACCTTTGCCATATCAGCCTCGGTATACTCATTCTCCGCATGCGCCATGAGTCCGGACAATGCCTTGGTATCCTGCTGCTTCAATACGCCCAGGAATTTTTCGCCATCCTTCGCGGAGATTTCTTCCAGTGATTGCGTATCATCCTTCGAAAGACTTGCATCATCCAGAAAGATCGATGCCCCTGTCTCTCCAGGTTGTTCCAGCTTCGACACCACCTTTGACGCAG
The DNA here is from genome assembly GCF_056402455.1 of Paenibacillus sp. P4_A7. Taxonomy (NCBI): domain Bacteria; kingdom Bacillati; phylum Bacillota; class Bacilli; order Caryophanales; family Paenibacillaceae; genus Paenibacillus; species Paenibacillus sp. P4_A7. The sequence continues at coordinate 18,973 of NZ_JBFUHJ010000016.1, forward strand.
GTGTTACGAGATCCAATGTCGAAGACTGCTCCTTGCCACACCCCACTATTGCCATCATAAACGTTACCGGAATCGCAAGCATCAATGTTACCCTCTGGATTTTCTTCCCCAAATTCAAATCATCCACTCCTATCGGATAAGGTACGTCTAATTGGACGCCATTGCCTCCCGAAAGGTTTCACAACCGCTGAAATATCGTTCCCCATTATGTGATTTTTATTGTTTCTTTCGTACAGGAAAACAAATATCTGTAAATGATTCGTCAGACTCAGGACCATGATTTCGTTCATCGTAGATTTCAATATTGTAAAGACCAGATAGTTCATATCCGCTTTGTTTTAACCACGTAGAGTATAAATAAGCATGCACAGCACCTGCATTATCAAACGGACCTTTGAATGTAAATAAAACATAAGTGTTTGCTGGAATCTCTCTAAAAACCATTCCTACTGGGATGTCCTCATTTGATGAAACTTCAATACCAATGAAGAATTCGAATTGGTCAGTTTCAGGATCATAATCATCTGGGTCCGTTGAAATCCCAAACACTTCGTTTTCATTAACACTATTTATAATTTCTGCTCTTCTTTCGAGAAAGCTTGACGCTAACTTAAGTGTCGTCTTATTCTGTTGCACATCATATAGTGTAATTTTTGTAGCTAAACCCATTAATTTCATTACATGCTTTTCTACAATCACTGCCTCCATATTAAACCTCCATAAAGATATTTTTTCATATAACCATATAAATCTATAAATATCCATATATACACTAATTGCCCATTCATATTATACGAATGTTAGTTCGTACTGTACAGTATTTATTTTAAGCAGTACCACGCTAACCTGTCCGTCAGCTTAACGTCAAGGCTGAGACTCTATCGTTACAATCAAAGCTTTTTTCAGCTACTCAGAGGCTCATCCCATTGTGTTATTAAGTAAAAATTATGATTTRTAGTTGGCAGACATATGAGTAAAATCTAGTTCGTCCCCTTGTAGTCGTAAAGATGCCTCTATACCTGCAAGTCGTAGTAGAACATATGTTCACCACCATAGACGCACACGCCGATTACATGGCGATATCTGCCGCCTTGACTAGTTTGTTCACTACTTTTATTGAGTTACTTTATATTATAAAGTATAATATGCGTATCTAGAAGGGAGCTAATCATTATGTCCAATCTTACGACTTCTTCAATCGAAATAGGAATAAGCACATTTCTCGAGGCTGCTCCGAGACCCGGCGGCGTCACACACGCCGAACGACTCCGACAAGCGGTAGAGGAAATTAATCTAGCTGAGCAAGTCGGTCTTGACGTCTATGCGATCGGTGAACATCATCGCGCGGATTATGCGAGCTCGGCACCAGCGGTTATTCTGGCCGCTGCCGCTTCCACGACGAAACGAATCCGGCTCTCGAGCGCTGTGACCGTGTTGTCATCGGACGATCCGGTTCGCGTGTACCAAGCTTTCTCCACATTAGACGGGCTGTCCAATGGACGGGCGGAAATTATGGCAGGCCGCGGCTCGTTTATCGAATCTTTCCCGTTGTTCGGATACGATTTGGACCACTACGACAAACTATTCGAGGATAAGCTGGAGCTACTGCTAGCGATCCGAGAATCGGAGAAAGTAAGCTGGCGAGGCGGCCATCGCCCCGCCATCGACAACCAGGGTATCTATCCCCGATCCGTTCAGGCGCCGTTGCCCGTATGGATCGGAACCGGCGGCAATCCGGATTCCGCCATTCGCGCCGGCATGCTAGGGTTACCGATCGTCTTTGCGATCATTGGCGGAATGCCGGAGAGGTTCGCTCCTCTAGTCAACCTGTATAAGGAAGCAGCTGCGAAGGCCGGGCACGATGTAAGCAAGCTGCAGATCGCGACACATTCGCACGGCTTTATATCAGATACGACCGAGAAGGCCGCCGAGTTGTTTTACCCGTCGACTGCAGCCCAAATGAACACCATAGGGCGTGAGCGCGGCTGGCCGCCATACACCCGCGACTCGTTCGATGCCGCCCGCAGCCTTCGCGGAGCACTCTACGTCGGCGATCCCGAATATGTCGCGGAAAAGATAGTGCTGCTGCGCAAGAACCTGGGGCTAACGCGCTTCCTCCTGCACGTAGACGTCAGTACGATGCCGCACAGCGAATTGCTGCGCACCATCGAACTGCTCGGCACGAAAGTCGCGCCGATCGTCCACAAGGAGCTTGCTCGAGTGGCCGCGCAGGGCTGAGCTTAACTGTAGATGCCGATTTTTATCGGCAGTCAATAGGCATAAGCAGCGCGTGGGAGCCGGCAATGCCGACCATCACACAGCAAAGGGTCCGATCCAGGTGTAAAACCCTGGATCGGACCCTTTTTCACCCCAACAGTACACTCTTACTAACCGTGGAGAACTGGATCAGCGCCCCACAGAACATCCTAGAAGTCGAATGACTCTTAGAGGCGATGTGGATCCGTCACAGTTTCTTTAAATGGATGCTTATTTAAACGGATTGGATCCGGTAAAGAAGCAGTCTAATTCGTTTAAAGCGTCAGCCCACCGTCGATCAGTACGATGGAGCCCGTCATGTAGCTGGAGCGATCTGAAGCAAGGAATGTGACCAATTCCGCAAGCTCGTCTGGCTTAGCATAGCGTCCCATACGCATATTGCCGATTTCCTCTGGCACGTATCCTCCCGACATGAAAGCCTGTTCTACGCTCTTCGTCAGAGCTGTGTCCACGCCACCTGGACAAATCCCGTTGATACGGATGCCTTTCTTCACATACTCGATCGCCGCGCCCTTCGTCAGACCGACAACCGCATGCTTACTTGCAGAATAAGCGGTTGCGCTGTGCTCACTTTTTACCCCCGCTGTCGAAGCTGTATTAATGATCGTTCCGCTTTCTTGCTGCTCCATCACTTTTAAAACATATTTCATACCGAGGAAGACGCCTCGGACATTGACATTCATAATCCGGTCGAACTCGTTCTCGTCAATGTCCGCAAGCTTCGAGAACTTCTGTACAACGCCTGCATTGTTAAAGAAAACATCGATACGTCCGTAAGTATCAATGGCCGTTTTCACATAACGCTGAACATCCTCACTTTTTGACACATCTGCCTGTACGAATATGGCTTCGCCACCCTGTTCCTGTATCATTCGAGCTGTTTCTTGTCCGGTTTCCTCATTAAAATCGACAACTACGATCTTAGCGCCATAACCTGCCATTTTAAAGCTGCTCGCACGGCCAATGCCGCTTCCTGCTCCAGTAACAATAGCTATTTTATTTTCTAACATTATCGTTCATCCCCTTTGAGTGTTATAGCAGAGGATCTCTGCACTCCTATTGTAATGCGCTTTCATTATTGAAAATTGTATTTATCAATGATTTGTAGTACTTTTTTATTATCTTCTTTTTAATCCTAATCGCACCCTATGGAGGTTCGCATGAATAAGCTCCCCGAACTGGTTGTTTTTGGCCAGCTTCTCTATGATGTTATTGGACTCCCTGTATTTATCATACATCCCGGTCGGGCAATTGAAGCGGAATACGTCGATCCTTCGCTTCACTCTAACCCTTACTTTGCATCCATTCGCGAACAGGTGGTCGGCTACGCATATGCGCTGTATGATGCAGAGCAGCCGATTCATTTTACCCGTTCTAGGCTGCAGTATTTTTTTGTGAATGCTCTTGATGAAAACCAGCTTGCTGGTACGCTCGTCGTTGGTCCGTATATCCATGAAAAGCCACAAGGAGGAGAATGGAACGAGACAGTGAATTCTCTACCAATGGGTAACCGGAGGCAGTTTCTCCAATTGTACGAAGAGATAGCACTACTCCCCTCAGAGCGCATCCCCGCTTTAAGCCGGTTGATTTACTATGCGATTCACAGACAACTTGTCGATTCGTCGACCAACCCTCATGTGAACAGCATGACGTTGCCGGAACCGATTATGGGGAAGAAAGAGCCGGATGCCGAGCTATCGCGAAGACGTCGCAGCGGTATGTTACACGCCAACCTGTCGCATGAGCGCGTCATGCTGCATTACGTGCGCAAAGGAGAGCGGGAACGAATAAGAACATTTGTCACGGAATCCATCATTGCCGAGGACGAGTTTGGCGTGCTGGCCAAGCGGAGTAGGATTCGCAGCGAGAAGAACCTGATGATTACGGGAATCGCTCTGATCTGCCGAGCTGCAATTGAAGGAGGAATGCACGAGGAGGATGCGTTTACGCTGAGTGATTTCTACATTCAGCAGTTGGAGGAGAAGGATTCGCTGCAAGCGATCGGCGCCATCATGACCGAAGTACTGTTCGACTTCGTCGATCGGGTTTCGGAGGTTCTACGTGGTCACTACTCACCTGCAATACAGGATAGTATTCACGAGATCGCCAACCATTTATACGGCGACATTACTCTTGAACGGCTTGCTGAGTGCACGAATCTCAGTCCGAACTATCTATCGAGTCTGTTCAAGAAGGAGGTTGGGCTGACAATTTCCGAGTATGTCCAACGCGAACGGATTGAGGAAGCGAAGAGGCTACTCACGTTGACCGATTATCCGATTGCTGATATTGCAGCATGGCTGAACTTTAACGATCAGAGCTATTTTAACAAGGTATTTAAAAAATGGAATGGTATGGCGCCGATGGTATATCGCAAGAGCGAACGGCGCCCGTCGCAAAAATATTCGAAATGAAGGAATTGATTGGTCCTATTCGATATATAGAGGAATACCGGCCTGCATGGAATTTTCAAGCTCGAACTTGACGATGTTATCCGGATTACTCTTCATGTAACCTTCGGTCTTGTTCGACAAAATACTGACGTGATATTCTCCTTTAGGAATCTTTTTGCCGGAACTGTCCTTTTGATCCCATATGATTGTTGTTCGCATCATCCCCTTTTTCCATAGGACTTCTCCCATAAACGGTTTGGTTGTGAGCGTGCGTATGAGTTTTCCGGAGCTGTCGCTTATTTCGACATTAAGACTGACAGGCTTGGTCGTCACGACGGAATCTTCATCGCTGAGGTTGATCAATGTGCCGGAAACAGGAGTAGGATCACCTAATTTATGATTGACGTTAGTGCCATAAATAGCGGGATTCAACGGGAAACCATAGAACCCTCCTGCGCCCCAGACGGCCACGACACCGCCTTGAACATAGAACCAATCCGTTTTATTCACTACATCAACCTTCATTGTATAACTCTCAGGTGTCTCCATATAAGGGAAGTGAGTCCTGAAGTTGATCGTATCACCTTGCTTTAACTGCGAAAGAGGTAGGTGACTTGGCTGGTAAGGCTCTATAGCGCTGCTCACGCCTAATGTTTTGCCTTTGTTGTCTAAAATGGAAATCACGACGTCCTTGTCTTTAGGTATAACTTTGTCGATTTTAATCGTGCCTTTAATCTCCGGCATATCATCATTCAGTGCAAACTTGACGTCCAGATTGCCCAGCCGAACACTCCCCTCCTTATCCTGAAGTGTCACATCCCGATCATCCTCGTAATAGATATCCACTTGTGCTCTGTCACTACCGACCGGAGCTGTATAGTAGACGGAGCCGCCGATCTCTTTCGCGAAGGAACGCAGCGGCACGAACAGCTGGCCTTTGTAATTCAGAATTTTGATATCATCGGAGTTAAGTGAGTGCTCATCACCCCCTATATGGAAATTGACGTATACAGGAGTTAACTTAGCCCTGACCTCCTCTGAAACGGCTGCTGCTGTGAAGGTAATAATCCCTATCCCGCAAAATAACCCGAGTAAAAATTTCTTGATAATGCCCACTCTCCTTTAATTGATCAAGCTCTGCTACAATATGTGTATATCGCCTAAAAATCGGAAAGTTGCGAACTATACTCACAATCCGTATCTAAGTATCAACAGGTATATTTCATCGTACTTTAGCGCAGAATGCTTCCAGCACGATCCTTGCCGGTATAGGTTCGCCCCCGGTAATCTTCAGAGCAATATAGCACAAAAGTAATGTCGTCAAATTCATTATCCAGCGTCAGCATCACTTTGGGCGACTTCTCTTGATTGACCTTCTGGGTGTCCTTCAAACTGCGGGGGCGTTTTCGAAGCATGAAAAAAGTAGGCCCTTAGAGAGCCTACTTAGTAATTTATATTATGACTGACATACCTTATCTTGTAACTACAGGTATGTAGCTTCGACCAATGTTATTACACATACAGCAAAAGCACCTATTAAATAGTTAAAGGCTCCTGAAGCTCCGCCTTTTTTACTAGCCCTTTCTCTTCCCAACAAGCAATACACTTTTTATCCGTATCGCATTCAAGTGCCTTTTCACAGGTGTAGCAGTATTGAATCATATACTTTGTAATAATGGCATATCTATTCGGATCTGTTATATCGATTACCTCCATGTATTAATTTATTATTGAAAAAACAAATCTATTTCACGTCTTGCATTATCGATAGAATCGGAACCATGAATAATATTTAGAGCTACTTCGAGACCATAGTCCCCGCGAATGCTGCCAGGTGGCGCCTCTGCAGGATTCGTCGGTCCGATTAAGGAGCGAACATTCTGTACTGCTGCCTTACCCTCAACGATTATTGCGAATACAGGGCCTGATGTAATATAATCTACAAGTTCATCAAAAAAGGGCTTGCTTTTAAGATGAGCATAATGTGTTTGTGCGATAACTGGCGTAATGGACTTAAGCTCTGCTCTTATGATTCTTAGTCCTTTCTTCTCGAATCGGCTTACGATTTCACCGATTAATCCACGTTCTACACCATCAGGTTTAATCATCACGAATGCTTTCTCACTCATAGTATTCCTCCTCCTGTTCATATATATCATTTTACAGAATAGCTGATGAAAAGGTTGTGAGAAAAATCACAAAGTAAGAGACACCAATAAAAGAAATAACAAAAAAGAGCTGCCGTATGGCAAGCTCCTGTACTATCGTCCCGTTAGCAATACGGTCGATTATTCTTTTAATTATTGAGTGACTTAGTCGCTTTTATATTCTAAAATATCTCCAGGCTGACATTCTAAAGCCTTACAAATCGCCTCTAAAGTGGATAATCGAATCGCTTTTGCCTTTCCATTCTTCAATATAGAAAGGTTAGCCATTGTTATTCCAACCCTCTCAGAGAGTTCTGTTACACTCATTTTTCTTTTAGCCAACATCACATCAATATTGATTATAATCGCCATGTTATCCACCTCAGACCGTCAAATCATTTTCTGATTTTATTTCAATAGCCTCTTTTAAAAGCTTTTGGAGAACAGCAGCAAAAACGGCAATCACCATGGAAGCAAAAATCAAGACCATTCCGATTACTATGATACCTGGGGCATCGTCTCTCTCCGCTATAAGATAGAAGAGTGGCATGCCTACCACAAACAAGCTACTGATTGTGATTGCACAATATTTTATATTCTTTAAAATTCGTACAGATAATTCCGAGAAAGCATTGTTATTGTCAATATAGCTTAACAGTTTAAAAGCTTGATACAGAGCAAAGTAAAAAGGAATCACCGTTGCATACAAATCGATAAAAACGAGATATTTCAGATAAGTATGATCTGGATACAATTCTACTGCATAATTAGCTACCTCTGGCACCACAAAGATACACAATGCAAGAACTGGGATTCCAATAAGAATAACAGCTACCTTTAAAAAGAGTGTTGTTCCTCGTTCCATAAAAACCCCTCACTTATTATTAGTCTCATGTTATTTTACCATAATTTTATCGTTTTACAATAAATATTTTCTTCTATTGAATACATTGTTATTGTTATGTAGGTATTTTTCGAAAACAAAAAAAAGCATTCCTATTCAATCTTAGGATTGTTCGCTGAGAAGGATACCATATGTGGAAACTCAACTGCTTGAAATTTAAAGTAAACTTGATCTGGGTCCCAATCTTCCCACCCCTTGACCTCTGAATGAATGACAACAGTTACACGGACTTCGGAAAAGTATTTTCCTCCATTGCGATGATACACTTACTTCATAAACAATGTCCTCTAGATTAATTAAGTGTTTCTTTTTACGCAGCCTTCTTTTCATATTACCACCTTTCTTACCAACATAAAGGAATTGCTAAATGCCGTCAGTGGTTTTGTTTGTTATTTTATGCGCAACTTCGTCAATACCAACTACTATACGGAATTTCCATTGTATCGCCCTATTTAATGGTTTATTATCCTGCACGTTCGTATAGCTGAACAGGCTGCCGAATTATTGGCAGCCTGTTGTTATTGTCCATAGTAACATTCAATCGTTATGTGAGATTGAGAGGGTCAAAAATCATCATACTCAAACTAAAAAAAAGAACAAAAGATACTAGACTGAAAATAACGAAGCGTGATTATCTTATCTGTATTTTTCTGAATATTGTTCGATTTTTAATATTAAAATAACTAAAAATAGAGCTATTAAAAACAGGGTGAGGGGGAGGATTATGACTATCACACCTTCTTCTCCTCTAATATCTGAGCCGTCATAATATCCGATAAAATAAACTATTAAATATAAACATGATGCACTTATTTTTATAATGTATGGAAGCATCTGCGCTAAAATTGAATTAATGATCCCACCTAATAGTAGATAAAGTGTTTTCATTTACACGCTCCAATCGAGATTAGAGAAGTTTTTCATATTGTTTTACTGATTTGATAGTGCTTCCTCTTTTGCTTTGAGCTTATCAAGTGTTGATTGAATCTTTTAACGAATGACCTATTTGATTTGGCTCTTATTGAGCGTCCATAAATTTCGGCAACCTTGCCACACTTTAAATCGTTTAAAGTATAATCATTTAGTCTTGGAKGTAATTAGTGTGAGAATTTCTTTTATCTTAGTTATGTTAATACTTTTTTTGGCGACAGGTTGTTCAACAAACAATGATATTACCTCAAATGAACAATGGAGTTATAAAGAAGGTTTTGTTGTTGCGAAAGAGAACGACAGAATCCTAGTAGTGCGTCGGGTTACTAATATCGAAACTCCACTTAGCGATATATTGGAGGAAGCTCAGCCTAATGCAATATGGCTCTCAGTGGACAAATCTGATTACGATTCTGTTTCGGTGGGCGATCAAGTAAGCATAAACATCGCTAACGGGGCGATCGATCAATCCTATCCAGCTCAAGCAGCCGCAGACGTAATCAAAAAATAAATGGTTATTACACCAAAGGAAAGGATAGTTTAATAAAGCGTCTTTTAGTAGGTGATTAATTAAACTATCGTTACCGTTAGATTAGGGAATTACAGATGAAAAATTAGATTTTTCGTTGTTAACTCTTCATTAAAAAAGACGTGACGGCATTATGCCGTTACGCCTTTTTTGTATGTGACCGGGTACATATCTCCCTGAACGAGATCGCCATCTTTACCGCCTGAAGCAATGAATTGTTTAATCGATAAGTATAGGTGTCGCTCATCGTACCGAAAGCGCGTTTCGCCGGTCATTAAGTGAAGCGCCGACGAGCGGCGTACCCGGTCCGAAATGTTAGGACCGCTTCCGTGTATTGTCAAGCTGTGATGGAAGCTGACTTGACCTGCTTTCATGACGATCGGCATAGTCCGAAACCCTTGTCCCTCAGGCACTTTCATTCCATTCTTTTGATTATCTAAATTTTGTTCGTAAAAGTCACTACCATTTAGAAGCCCCCAATGGTTGCTGCCCGGCACCATCATCATGCAGCCGTTCTCTTCGTCAACGTCATCGTAAGCCACCCATGCCGTAAGCAGCGTCTCTGGGTTCTGAAAGCACTTCCAATACGTATAGTCCTGATGCCAACCCACGTTTGAAGCATGTCCTCCGGATTGTTCAGGTTTATGCAGCAGCTGATCGGCCCAGAAACGGATTGTATCCGTCTCCGTCAAAGCAGCGGCAATCTCTCCGATCACCGGATCGTGGGCAAGTGCACGGATCGTTAAGTCAGCATAGCTCGCCATATCTGTTTTGCGAAGAGTTTTCGGGTGACCTTTTTCGTAGCTCCAGATGGCTTCGGGAGGCGTTCCCGTTTCGAATTCGTTCCGGTAAACTCTCTCCATTCTTTCACGCAGCCTGGACAGCCTTTCATCGTCGATAATTTTCGGAGACACCCAGTAGCCATTTTCTTTGAAAAATTTAACGTCATCTTGCGTCGGTATTCCATTTGCATTTGGCAATTCTGCTCATCCTCTCGTCGCGAGTTCACTCTCGCTTATAACATCATTATGACTTGATGCGGGACATTCTGTCTTTGTCTGAAAATATTCAATTTATCCGATTGTATGATATTATCTTAATAAAGGTTGGTGATTACTTTTAATCCTATGATCATTTGTCCATTTGTACGATTCGCGATCCGTGTCCCCCTGCTCGCGGGCGATCGGCATGGTCCTCGGATCTGTTATGTCCCCTCTCTGTATCTCATCGAGTCCGGCTATGGCAGCATCATCTACGAAGACCGCCCGAATATACGGTTGCAGCCAGGAACTTTGTTATTTATCCAGCCTGGTGTATCCCACACTTGGGAGGTAGATGTGGATAGTCCACTCACGTTTCGTTGTGTATTCTTCGAATGGTCCTATCGACTGAAGACGGGGCTACGGATTCCAAATGATTTATTGTGTCAACTTTCCAAGAAATCAGATGACCGTTTATTGGACGTGCAGTTCGACTATGGGATTCCATACTCGCTAGTCGTGGATTCGATCAGCGTATGGAAAGGATTGCTCGAGACGGTAACGTCTGAATTCGAGGCGGTATCTCCCGATTTATCGGTTCTCGATCACGAGGATTATCCAAATTCGTTAGCCATCACTGGCCATTTCCACCTGCTGCTTCACCAAGTCTACCGGTTGGCTAGGCGTCAATCCGATATCACAGATCCGCGTATTACCAAGCTGATAGCGTCGATGGAACGGCTGGCAGGCGGTGAATACGAAGACGTCGAAGGTTGGGCGGAGAAGCTTGGATTGAGCCGCAGCCACTTCCATGTGCTTTTCCGGACGCATACCGGCTTTACGCCCAAATGGTATTGGAATCGGTGTCGCATCAACAAAGCCAGGAACGACCTGCTAAGTACGAACGATACGGTAACGGTGATCGCCGAACGTTATGGTTTTTCCTCGGTTCACGCCTTTACCAAATTGTTTCAAAAGATGGAAGGCGTTGCTCCGACGGTCTTCCGTCGTCAATATCGATTGATCTAATGAATACTTTCCTGTTTTGACATTTAAGTAAGACGAGTACCAACTTTATTTAGTACCTGTTGTTGTATTCCATTATCCTGCCAGTTAGTTTAATAATCGAGTAGGAGGGGGCGCGCCTAGCCCCCGACCTCTCTCACCACCGTACGTACCGTTCGGTATACGGCGGTTCATGAAATATGCCGTAACGAGTTATATCTGTCCTTCAAGCTTTTCAACCCATTGGTTTCCCAATAGTGATTGCCTAGTGCTTTGCTCAGTATCGGACTTCCTGCTGTTCGCCAATACCCTTTTCTGGTATTTCCCCATTCAAATGCTTTACCCCTCGGTATGCTCAAGGATATAAGCCTGTTGACTTTGGTTTTCGGTTGCTTCCATTGTTTCCAAAGGCACATACGCAGCCTTCTTCGAATCCATTTATCCATTTCCTGAAAGAAGCTCGGCGTGTCAGCGAGCGAGAAGTAACCACACCATCCAATAAGGAATTGGTTCATGCTAAAACTAAACCCCAAAAACTTCCGTTTCCATGGGCGATCTACCGCACTTTTGGATTGGTTTACCTTTAGTTTCAACCTCATCTCGATGAATCGGGTAACCGATGCCTTGACTCGCTCGCCTGCTCTTTGGGTTTTCACATAGATGTTACAATCGTCCGCATAGCGGACGAAGCGGTGTCCACGCTTCTCTAATTCTTTGTCTAACTCATCTAGAACGATGTTGGATAATAGAGGACTTAGTGGACCACCTTGCAGCGCTTCTTCCATCGTCGGATTTACCAATCCATTCCCCATGACTCCTGATTGCAGATATTTACGGATAAGCAGGAGAACCTTCTTGTCCATCACTTTCTCCGAAATCTTCAACATAAGACGGTCATGGTTGACGCGGTCAAAGAATTTCTCATTTGCGTTATCCTGCCCGTAAGCTAAATAGGCTGCCATTGTTATCGGCAGCCCTGTTGTCTCACTCTTATTCATTCATTACTTATAATATGAGGTCGTTAGTGGTATAAAAATACCTGTATCATCTGTATGTTTATCGATTGAATAGAACACGGTAACTTCATCTAGACCTGCGATACTAACTTCAATCACTTTTAAACCATCATCAACCGTTACGGTATCTTGTTTTAATAACCTTGAGTTTTTATCTTTAATATTAATTTTGACATCAGTTCCAATAGCAGCCACTTGTAAATACAGGGTTTGGAACTTTTTCTTTGGTTCTAATGTGAAGTTAGAATCTGAAGTACCCATTTGTCTGAAAACTTCGATATAATCCTTGTTTTTGTATTGAGTTAATTTAGGATCTTTAATAGCTTGGTAAAAGATTTGATTCGCGTTAACAGGAGTGCCTTCAACTTTTTCACCAAATAAAACGCTATTAGATGAAGCATCATAATCAACAGCCACATTCAAGGAATTTGCGATGGCTCTGGCCGGCAAATATGTGGTTCCGTTAAAGGTAATAGGAGTAACTTCATTTCCATTTACATCTAACAATTGTGTTTGTTTCCCATTCACCTTTACTTTCAGGTCAAAGTTTAAATAAGCTTGGATTTTCTCCAAGTTGGCACCTGCATAAACTCCTGCGCTAGCACTGAGTAGAAGGGACGCTCCAATCAGAGTTACAATTGTTTTTTTCAAAATGATTCCAATCCTCCTTAGTTCTCAACAAAATGAAAGAACCTTCTAATAATACCATAATTTGCCTCCTGTTGAAACGCTAGATTTTAAAATCTTTATTTGGAAAAGTAGGTAGGATCATATTTACTCAAAAATGACTACAAAACTCCCCGTTAACGTAACAGACTGCCGACTGAGCCTAAATGAGTCAAATATCCCAATGAGTAGTCACCTTTTATATCTGATAAGTATTTATCAATGTATTTTTAATAGTTTAAAAACAAAAAGCCCGATTTCTCAAGCTTTTACATTGAATTATCCTGCCCGTTAGCATAATGACGTACCCTGGCTAAATAATTTACCCAACGGCGAGATATCATCTTCATAGCGATTCAGATTCTTGGTCTCATTCGACAATCGAACTATCTACTTGATAAATTCGGGAACAATCAATTTTTTAAGATCAGCGAATGGCAAGTAAATGATTCGATAACAAAAAAAGCCCAAAATTTCGCGGGCTTCATTCGGACAATGTTCTTAAGCACCGAAAGTTTTTAAGGAGACAGTCGGAGGGGCAACCCGAACACCCCTTCGGCTGTTTGCTTTGGTATTAAATGCTTGAGATTATTCCTTTTCGCCGGTTCCGTCCTTCACTTGGATCATCCGCGTGAAATGAAAGGTTTGGCCGTTGTAATGTAACGTGACGCTTACGGTCGCGACTCCTTTACGGACTGCGAGAACGGTTTTATGATCGCCGACTACGGCTTTTCCTTCCATCACGTTCTCTAACTGAACGGCATCTCCACTCACGGTCCACTCGTACGTGGCGTCCTTCCATGGGATCCGATATCCATTTTCAAAAGTGCTGTTCAATTGCAGTGTCGATTGTTTCCCTTGCTCCAGCTTCAACTTCTCGTCGTTCCATTGATGCGTTATCGAGCCGGATATATCGATGGAAACGGATCCTGCCGCTATATTGCCGACTTTCGCGATCAGAAGAGCCTTACCTGGCGATTTCGCAGTTACGGTTACGCCGTCCTCGGCAACGGACAATACGTTCTCATCCGTGCTTTCGAATCTCGCCTCCGGCACAATGACTAGCTGTCCTTGACCATCCTTCTGTGTCGCGTTGGTCACTTCCGGCTTCCATGTCGCCCCCCTCTGTATGGTCGGCAGCTTGGAAGGAAGCTGAATGATGTAATCCGGCACCGGCTCTAGCTCCGCGTACTTGAGAAGTTTGACGTTATCAAAATACAGCGTCGTGCCCGTCGGGAAGTCATTCATTTGCATGGACAGACGGATGATGTCCTTCACGTTCGCACCGGCGTCCTTGAGCTCCTGGATCGGAATGTTCAGCGTGTTCCATTTTTGCGGCTCCAGCTTGTAGGCTTTCTTCACGGACGTTGCCCAACTGTAGGCGTCGTACATGATTTCGAGGCGAATCGTCTGCTGTACGCCAGTCGGATTGTAAATCTCCATGCTTAGCGCGTCATAGGCGCTCCAGTCTGTATTGAGATAATTCACGTAAGCGCGATCCGAGCCCTGAAGCTTGTTGGAGCCGGAATCAATATACGCCCGAACGGGGCCCCAACCGGCCGGATAGTCTACCTTCAGGACTTGGCTTCCGGTGCTTCCGCCCGGAACGTTCGTGGTAAAGCTGCGCGTGACGACGCCATTGCCTCCGACGTTGAAATCTCCATTAAAGTCCGCCAGTACGGATTCATCCTGCACCGGGCCACCCGGCAGTTGCTGAAGCACGATATCCTGATGGATCGTTTGCCCGGGTACGATATTCACACTCATCGTCCGGGAAATGTACCCTACCTTACTGATCGTAAACGGCTGCCGGATCGCCGTTTGACCGGTTGCCGTGAACTTGCCGTCCGGTTGGGTTACGGCTTGATACCCGTCTCCACCAGTGACGGTTGCCCCGGCAAGGGGATTACCGTTTGCATCCCGCACGTACGACTCCAGGTTTCCGGTCGGCGCCGTATAGATTCCTTTCGCAAATCGGTAAAGATCCGTGTACAGCGCCCGTACTTCCGGGCTCGAGTGGTGGTACAAATCGTAAACGCCGTAGACATCCTGGTAATAGGCGAGCAAGGAATCGTTCATGTATTCGTATTTCACGCCGCCGATCAAATAATTGAGCTGCCTCTGGCGAAACTCGGGATCCGTAATCGCGCGCTGGTCGAATTCGAGTTCGACCCCCTGCCCGGCTTGCTTGGACTGTAGCGCCGTCTCTTCGATCCGCTGAATTGTGGTGTCATTCTGAAAATAGTGGTTCGGCTGCACGAGCGTAAAATCGAAGCCGAAACGGTTTCCGTTCATTTTCTCCCCGGCTCCTGACCACGGAATCCAGCCCAGTCGCATGCCTTGTGCGTTCAGGTATTCCGAGGCGTACCGCACGTTCTCCGCCTCTCCGGTAACCGTCGTGTCCAAATCCTCCTGGAGCCAGTAAAAGCCGGCCAATGTCAAGTAGCGGTAATTTCGCTCCTGGAAGCGAGTGGTCATGGTGTCGACGTACCATTTGACGAGCTCGTTACGCACGGACAGGCTTTCAAGGTTTTCCGATACTCCGTCTCTGTTGAAATCCCCGAAATCTTTGCTTTGGGGATCCGGAAAGGGYATCGTCAGGAATACGTTCACCTTCTTTTCCTTGTCACCCAAGTTTTGGCCGACTTCCGCGACCGCTTGGTCAAGCGCGTCCAGCTGGAGTTTTTTCTCGAACGGCCGGTCCATAGCCCATTGCCAGTCTTCGAGGCGGCCCGGCACCGAATTAGGCACCCAACTGTACCAGCGATGCAGACTGCCACCATTAGGCGACGTTGTGGTTAGCATGATGAACGAATCGTAGAAAGAGTCCAGCGCCTTTCCTTTTTCATCCAGATATCCGACGTAGGGCAGCAATTTTTCTTTCGTGTAATCGCCGACATGCTCTCCTTGATAATTGTCCGGATTGTAATAGCCCGTATAGAGCAGAACGATATTGGAAGAGTGGTTCGACTTTGGATCATCTTTGGGAATGTAGGAAGCGAAAACAGCAGGTATGGCTAAACAGAAGGTCATGACAACGATTAACGGCAAGGTCAACAAGCGTTTGAACGGATTTTTCACATCTTTCATCTCCTTGTCGATTGATAATGCGATTATCGGACCAGCGTTACAGCGTCCAAATAAAGCGTGTTCGGAAGCGTGAACTGCGCCGCCGGCTTTTAGCTTAGCTGCATTCGTCGAATATCCTTGAAGTTAAAATCCGACATGGTCAGCATATCGGCGATCGGTATCTCTTAAGTCGTCCAGCTGTTCGGAGTCAGGCTGAATCTCTTATAATCAGTAGAATGCCGACAACCTCTCTTTCATCAGCCCCATATAAAGTCCGGATACGATTTCCGCCACCGTCCAGCCGGATTCGATCGCCCAGGGTCCCCATCCGAGGTCCGCGGGAGAACCGTATACATCATGCAGCCGAACATCCCACGCCCTTGCCCAAGCTCCGTCGATTTGCCGGTTTGCGCTCCGGATTTGGCATCGGGTTAAGAAAGCGGCCGTCTCTTGCCACAGTGACAAGAACCTTTCGTCCTTCGTCACGAAGTAGGCCTGCATGAATCCAATCGGAAGCCAGTTATTGGAGTAGAGCAAATCCGCGACGGGATCGCCGTTGCGAGTCAGAAGCGAGCTCTCTCCTTGACCCGGCTCATGCCGCATAGCGGCAGCGTATCCTTCGTCCCACTCGAGGTAGGCCCCGCATTCGTGCTTCATTTTCTGCAAATCTTCCGTTACACGGTACAGCCATTCCCGATGCTTGGGATCACCAGTAATCCAGTACTGCCAGCTCAGAGGCAGAATCAACCGGCAATATTCCTCGGTCTCGCTCTGTTCGCGGATTGTATACGGATAATGAGTCATCATCGTCTCCATACCCTTCAAGCCGGTTTGCATAAACGATTCGATGCCCGTCAGCTTATAAGCCAGGAACAAAGCGGCATAGTAGTAACCGTTGTAATGGGCGCATGGAAGTTTCCCGGGTTCTTCTCTCAATTGGGCCATGCGTTCAGGGGTCAGGTTGATGTTATCGGTTCTGAACACCCGCGTCCCGTCGGTGCCCGTCGTGTTCACCAGAAACCGCAAAGCAGCAACCGTTTCGTCAAGTAGCGTCTTGGTTCCGGTATACAGGCATTTCAGCAGCTGCGGAATCACGGCCCGGGCGACATCGTCCTGATAGCAGATGCCCCACGCCTCTTCCGTCCAGCGCACCATGCCGTACAGGTGGCCCGAATCCTTGTTGAAATGATAGTCGAACACATACTGCTGTAAACGATCCGACACGGCGTGGCTTCTCCCGTCCGATTCCATCAGCGAATGCATGAAGTAGGACAAGGCTGCCTCCCCGATGCAATCGACGCGTTTGGTTGGGCTGATGCGCTGGCGGCCGTCCGGATAAATCTCGGTGCCGAGTCCTTCCCACACAGCGCCGCGTCCTTCGTGCTGCAGCATGCCGGAGCATTCGAACCAGGCCATCGCCCGGTCCGCGCAGGCCTTGACCGCCCGCTCCGAGAATCCGCTCTCGCCAGCCGCTTCCGTCGTATAGGTGAATTCAATAGCGCCTGCAGGAATGGATTCCCCTGTCAGCCAATGCACGATGAAGCCGATCAAGCTGACAATGCGGTCTTTCGGAGCGAATCTCGCGCGCAGGAAGTTGCAAATCCGGAAGCAGCAGACGAGCAGCCGGTCCGGCTCTTCGAACCATAAGGCTCGATCGGAAACGTTCCGAAAAAACACTTCATCGAGTTCAATCTGGTCATGCGCCTGGACGGTTGCGTACTGCAACAGAGGCGCACTGTGCGAGCAGCAAGCGATGGCGTGCGGTTTGATGCGCATTCCGCATTGGTCGTCAATCAACATCCCGGTTGTCAGGTCCTCAATTGTCGTGTCCTCCGAGCAGAACACCAGGCGCTGGAATCTCGTGTTTTCGGGCGACTCGCAATAGACGTGCCCGATGCTCGCCATGTATTCCGCAAAAACCCGTTTCCCCTTGCGGATCTCCGCTTCGATAGCGATCCGTTCTCGGGCTGCCAGCAGGAGCGGTTTATCGGACACTCCCCCCAGGATGGCGATCGCACCGAAAGCATGCAGATCCGTTTCCGGAATTTCGCTTGACCGGATAACGGTCAATGTCGGGGACGACTTCCGAAGGATATCAAGCAGATCGCTCGCTTCCTCCGTGATGACGAGAAGATGGGATTTAAGCATGCGATCCTCCCCAATGCGATAGATTCAGATGGACTTGTATCACCTGTGTAAATCTCTCCGTAATCAATTGCGGCCTGGTGATAGCGCTTCCCATGACGACGAATTGCGCCCCCGAATCGAGCTCTTGAATGACTTCCTGCGTCGTGGAAATCCTGCCTTCCGCGGCGACGGGCACTCTCACGTCCTTGGCCAATCTCGCGACCAAATGAAGATCGGGTTTGCTGATTTGAGGACTATATGGTGTATAGCCCGATAACGTCGTCGAAATGTAATGAAAGCCTAACTCAGCTGCATAGACTCCTTCCTCCCAGGTGGAGTTGTCCGCCATGATATACATGTTTCGCCCCAGCAGTTCACGGACGACTTCCTCGAGTGTCTTTCCGTCCGGCCTCGGACGGCGCGTGGCGTCCAGGGCCACGCTGTCCACCCCGGCCGCATGTACGGCCAAGGCGTCCTCTAACGTAGGCGTGATGTATACCTCATCGCCCTCGTACTTGCGCTTGTACAGTCCGTTGACGGGAACCCGAACCGTCTGTTTGACCGCGTCGATATCGGAAAGGCTATTCGCCCGGATCCCGACTGCGCCGCCGAGTTCAGTGGCCTTGGCCATTTCGACCATGTGATGCGAACCGAACAGGGGCTCGTTTTCATAGGCTTGGCAAGAAACGACCAACCCTTTGTCCTGAATCAACTTTCTCATTCCATCCTGCTCCTTAGTGATCCGTCTTGTACCCCGATCCTCATTTCATTCCCGTTATCGTGATACCTTCGATGAACTTGTTCTGCACGAAGAAGTACAGCACAACGATCGGGATCGTGAACAAGGTGGCAGCCGCCATCAAAGGGCCCCAAGCCACGCTGTTTTCACGGATGAACTGCTTGAGTCCGATGGACAGCGTCCATTTTTCCTGATCGTTCAAATAGATCAACGGGCCCTGGAAATCTCCCCAGGCAAAAAGGAACGTAAACAGACCTATGGTGAGTACTGCCGGTTTGGCCAATGGCAATATGATTTGCGAGTAGATGCGGAATTCCGACGCGCCGTCTATTTTGGCGGATTCGGTGAGTTCGTACGGGATGCCGTTGAAGAATTGGCGCACCATGAACACGTTGTACGCCATGCCCGTTCCGAACCAGGTCGTCAGGACGATCGGCCAGTATGAATTCAGCATGTCCGCTTTGTTGAACATGACATATAGCGGAATCATGGTTACCTGCGCGGGAAGCATTAGAGTACTGAGCATGAGCATGAACAAAACGTTGCGGCCTTTGAAATCAATTCGGGCGAATCCGTACGCCACGAGCGGCGAAAACACGACGACGCCGATAACGCTTAACAAGGCAATCCATACCGTGTTCAGCGTGTATTTCAAGAAAGGAATCATGCTTACGGCACCGGTGTAATTCTCCCACTGCAGGCGATGAGGAAGCCATTGGATGGGAATCATGAAAATTTCATCGTCGGTTTTGAAGGAGGTTAGGAACAGCCATGCGAAAGGTGTAAGAAACAGCATGCCGACCATGATCAAAACGAGATGAGAGAATACTTTTCCTCCGGCGGTTTGCGTGTGCATTATTTCTCACCTCCGTAGAAGACCCATCTGGAGGAGGTTTTGAAGACGACGATCGTAAGAATGAAAACGACGACGAACAAAAGCCAAGCCATGGAAGACGCATACCCCATCTTCAGGAACGAGAAGGCGTTCTGGTACAGATAGATGGCGTAGAACAATATTGAATTTTCCGGCCCACCGAGCGACTGGTTATTGGAATCGGCAAACACGTAGCCTTGGGAGAAATATTGGAACGAACCGATCAAGCCCATGATGATGAGAAACAGGGTCATGGGAGAAATCGCGGGCAGCGTAATATGCCAAAACTTCTTCCATACGCTGGCGCCGTCGATCGAAGCGGCCTCGTAATACATTTTGGGAACATCCTGAAGCGCGGCCAAATACATGATCGTCGTCGTCCCCGTCCCCCAGAAGCCCATTAGGATTAAAGCGGGTTTAATCCAATGGGGATCCAGCAGCCAGTTTGGTTCCGGAAGGCCGATCGCGCCCAGGAGCTGGTTGATGAGTCCGTACTGCGCGTTCAAAAGCCACATCCAGAGCAGCGATCCGGCGACGGCGGGAACCAAGGTCGGCAGAAAGTAAACTGTCCGGTAGAGGGAAAGCCCCTTTACGTTTTTATTGAGCAGCATGGCAATCGCCAATGCATACGCGATCTGCGGAAACAGGCCGAAGATCGTGATGAAGATCGTGTTGTACAAGGACAAATACACCTTGGGGTCCTTGAACATTTCGACATAGTTTCCAAGCCCGATCCAGGTCGGAGACTTGAACAGGTTATACTCCGTCAAGCTGTAATAAAACGACATCAAGATTTGATAGAACTGGAAAACAAGAAACCCTAAGATCCATGGACTGATGAACAACAAGCCCACCAAAAGACGTTTCCGCTCTCTTCTCCTTATTCCGCTGTCCTTCTTTATGTGGCTCGCCATGGTACTCCTCCCGATGGAAATCATGCAGGAATAGAGTAATGGGAACCGATCCTCTATTCCTGCAATCCACGTCTCTTATTTACTTTTTGTCCGCGACCGGCTGCATCTTCTTGACGACGTTATCCATTGCGGTTTGGGCCGTGATTTGGCCCTTCAAAGCTTTTTCCGTTTCTTCGTTCAGCGCCTGCAGATATTCGTTGATGTAGATGCTGTTCGGGAAACCCTTCAGGTTCGGGCTCTTCGCGCTCTCATAGTACTCCCACAACGCTTGGGTATCCGGATTTTGCGTCAGCTTCGGATTTTCGAGCGCTTTGATCGCGATCGGAATGGAGCCTTGGAGGGTGTTGTACTCGATTTGCACGTCTTCACTCGTCAAATACTGGATGAGCTTCCAAGCCGCGTCCGGATGTTTGGCTTTGGCCGGAATGAACATGGCGACAGGGCTGACCATGCCGGAGTTTTTCAGCTCGGGATGGTCCTTCGGATACGGGAACGGCGCAACGCCCAGCTCCTTGCCTTCTCCGCGGTTTTTTACGTACCAATTCTCCCAACCGATCATCATCGCCAGCTTCCCGGTCAGGATGGGATCCTGTTCCGTTTCCATGCCGCCTAGACCCGATTTGAACTTGGCGATCGCCGATTCTCCGAATTCCTTATAATATTGCGCTTGGTATTCGATCGAGCTTACGTTAGCCGGTTGGTTCGCTGTCAACTTTCCGTTGCCGTCATCCCAGGTGCCGCTGAAAATGATCGGCCAGAATACGTTGTCGAGCCACGGATAATCGGGAATGAAGCCCATTTGGGAGATGTTTCCTTTGTCATCTTTCTTTGTCAGCTTCTTCGCGATGTCGAACAAATCTTCCAGCGTTTCTGGCGGAGTCGTGACGCCCGCTTCCTCGAACAGTTTCTTGTTGTACAGCAATTTGTTGGCCATGCTCATCGAGATCGGGAAACCGTAGATTTGCCCGTTCACTTTCATCCGGTCCAATGCGGCGGGAATGATCTGGTTCGTGTCATACCCGTCCTTCTTAATGAAGTCTTCCAGGCTCAGAACGGCTCCGGCCGCCGACCACGGCCCTACGTTGTTCCAATAGGTTACGACCAAATCCGGAGCGCTGCCTCCCGAAATGGCGGTCAACTGCTTCTGGGGATCCTGGTTGCTCAACGTTTTGACGGAAATTTCATTTTGGCTCTCATTGAATTTGGATACTACCTGGTCCAGATGAGCCGCACCTTCGCCCGTAAACGGATTCCAGAACTGGATTTCCACCTTTTCCTTCGGCGCCTCGGACTCCGCCGGCGTACTCTCGCTTGCGCTGGGGCTCGTTCCGGTCGATGGGCTCGGATCGACTTCTTTCGCTTTGGTGCACGCTGCTAATGCCATCATGATCATGGTGAGCACCAGCAGTAATACCCAAGAACTTCTTTTTTTGCCGTTCTTCAATTGAGTCACCCTTCCTTCGAGTTTGAAATTCTTTGTTCTTGGAGGAAATATCCCCCCCCTTTTGAATGTAATGGATATATCTTTCAAACGCCTAGTTCTGATTCGCCCAACCCGTTCTCACAAGGCGAAAAAGCGCAGTTCTCATTTGGCCGATCGGTTCTCAACCGCCGTATTCAACGCAAAAAACCGCCATTTCTGGCAGTTTTTCCACCCTTTATCTCTTTTTCATAAAGTCCTGAATCTGCCTCTGGAGCTCCATCTGGATCGTATCCAGCATGCGGCCCGCTTCGTTCTCTAACTGTGTCCAGGCGGTATCCGGATCCATCACTCCGTTAAACAGTGGGGGATAATACTTCTCCTCCAACCGGGTGTATAGTTTGATTTCATTGCGCACCGGTTCCGCGTCGAATTGGAATCCCGTCAGAATATCCGGCTTGAAGTTTTCCGCCTTGCGAATGAACGTTTCGTTCGGATCGTCCGAGCTTTTCTCGATGCGCTCACCCGTAGGATTCCACAGCCATACGAAAGCCGGCTGGATATACCGGTTATTCTTTAAAGAGTATTTATCGGAGCTCAATGGGCTCCAGTTCCTTCCTTCGATACCGTAAACGAGCAGATCATAATTTTCCTTGCGGTTCGCCCAATCCAGGAACCGGATCGCTTCCTCTTTATGCTTGCTAGCGGCCGGCACGGCTATAAAATTCCACTGCGCAAAGTTCGTAATGTTCTCGCCCGGGGTCGCCTCGAAGAAGGTCACGCTTTCCAATTCCCCGTCCGGCACGTTCTTTTTCAGCTTTTGCTGGACGTCATCCGAAACCGCGAACGATCCGGTGGGGAATATGGCCGCCTTGCCACTTACTCCGGGGTCCTGAAAATCCTTGACGCCCAGCACGTTCGGATCCATCACGCCGTCGAGATATAACTTGCGCGTTTCTTGGATCCATTGACGGATGACCGAGTTCTTCTCCTTGAACAGGTTGTGGACCTCTCCGTTGTTGTTCTCGTAGTACAACATTAAACTGTTGCCCAAGGCGTGCGTCGGGCGGATTTGGGTTTGGAAATCGTCATAGTGCCGGAAGGTCGCCCAACTGTACATTTGCTGGCTGGTCGAACCCGCTGCGATCAGCGGAACTACTTCTTTTTCACGCTCCTTCACCTGGTACGCGAAATGGATCAAGTCCCCGTAATTGCGGATCGGCGGAATGTTCAACTTCTCCCGGATGTCTTTCCGCACGAAGTAGGAATGCCCCATGACATGGGAGACGCCCAGGGGAATGGCCATGATTTTGCCGCCGAAACGGTTGGCCTCCCACATTTCCTTCGGTCTGGTGGCCTGGATCGTTGTTCCGTACTTGTTCAGCAGCGAGTCCAGCGGCTCGTAATATCCATCGGCGATCATTTCGCTCAAATGCATCCACGGCGCGTCGAAGACGAGATCCACGTCTTTGCCCGAAGCGAGTGCCACCTGCGATTTGCTGCCGAAATCCTGCCATGGAACGAACTCGAAATTGAGCATGATCGGGAACGATTCGGCCTTCAGCCTTTTCTCGGCCTCCGCGATCACGAGGTCGAAGTCGGGCGAGCGTTCTCCCGGGAGGAGAATCTTAAGCGTTACGAAACGATCTCCGCTGCCCGGGACCGGACTCGAGGAACATCCCGCCGTGCCGGTTAAAACGAGAAAGACGGCCAACAACCACCATACGCTCCGTCCGGTCAACTTCCTTCCCCCCATCTTGCCGTATTTTGCTGCCGGTACTGATTCGGCGTCATGCCCGTCGCTTTCTTAAACGCGGTAAAAAAGTGGCTCCGGGTTAGAAAACCGGATCTCGCCGCGATATCTTCCACAGACATCGCCGTCTGAACCAACAGCTCCCTTACTTTTTCGATCCGGAAATTCAACAGATATTGGGAGAGCGATTGATTCTGCATGTCCTGGAAAAGCTGCCTCGCGTACTTGACCGACAGGGAGATGTGTTTGGCGATATCTTCGGGCGACAGGTTCGGGTCCTGGAAATGGTAATGAATATAGTTGACCATTTCTTCCGCAAGCTTGTCTCTCCGGTTCAGGTTATGACGGTTGGAGAGCTGGTCGATGACTGCGAACAGCTCCTGCTTCAGCCAGCGGTGCAGATCGTCCAGGGTCGTGAACCGGTCGAGCTGTATTCCAATGCCTTCTACGTCCTGCAGGGAGGAGAGGCTGTTGAACTCTTTGACGAGCGAGAATAACAGGACCGTCAGCTGGATTTTGGATTCCGAATATTTCAGGGCCTTCATTTGCGTGAACAAGTCCTGCAGCAACCCGGCCACCTGGTCCTTTTTGCCGGACTTGATGAGCGCGGGAAGCCTGTCTAGGCCCTTCAGTTCGGAGTAGGGCAGCTGCATTTCCAGGTAAACCTCGTAATCCTCTTCCGTGTAAGTTTTATCTTCGCCGCTGATGAATTTGAGCAGGCAGAGTTCCAGCGCGAAATCGTAGACGGAACGCAGGTCGTCATGGATCCGCTGCCTGCCCGTCATGGCGATCGTCACCTGGAGCCTCTGATGGGTTTTGATCTGCTGCTTTATGGATTTCAGCGTGGACTTGATCGATGGTATATCCTGATTCGTCCCGAGCAGGAATACGACGTGATCGCCCGCCATATCGACGGTTTCCAAGGCTCCGCCTTGTTCGGCGAACAATTCCGCGGCAATGTTCCCCATCGCGTATTTTAGCAACTGTCTCGAAGCGAAGTCGTATTTCTCGGTAATGCTCGGGTAATCGTCCATCTTGCAAACTACGAGGAAAATTTCCGAATACCGCAGAAGTTCCGGTTCGCGGACAAGCGCGTCCCTCAGCGTATTATCCATTCTCCCCTGGAGAAGCCATTGCCGGAGGAACTCGTCCTTCACCAGGTTGTGGTGGCTTCTCATCGATTGGCTGAGCCGGTCCATGCGCGTGGACAGAAGTTCGATTCCGCTTTTCAGGATATCGTAATCGTCTCCGCCGCCGAAGATCTCCTGGCCGTTATCTTCCCCCGCCTTCAGCTTACGCTGCAGCTGCTCCGCCAGTTTTCGGAACGGCTGTACGGCCCTCTGGGAATTCCAGATCGCCGCCAGCAGCAGCGGAATGAGCAGAATCAAGGAATAGCCGATGATTTTGTACTGGAACGCCACGGTCAAACGCCGGAATACTTTCATTTCCGTCAAGGAGTACAGGGTCCAGTTCTGAGCCGTGATTTGCGCGGTGTTAACGTGCAGCCGGCCTCCGTCCATTTTGAGCACGCCGGATTCCGATTTGTCCATCAACCTGCGCAATTCGGTCAACATCTCCGAAGATGTCGGTTGGCCCAGCATCACTTGGCCTGATTCGTCCAGAATGAAAATATTTGAGCCGAGGTTTTCGTTGTTCTCCAGCAGTTGCTCTTCCACGGCGCGATTATCCAGTAGCAGAACCAAATAGCCGCTTTCGTTCTTTTTCGCAGGCGTGGAAGGAAGGATGAGCGACATGTGGGATTGGCCTTCGATTTCATGACGGAAAAATTGCAGGAGCGAAGGAGGGTTTTTCTTCACTTTGTCCACGATTTCCGAGTCCGCGAAGCGGTCAAGGGGGATGACGCCCTCCTGCGAATCCATGACCCGGCGATCCAGCAGGCTGATTAAATAAACCCTCTGAATAAAAGGTTCCGTCGACATATATTCTGTGATCGTGTTCAGCAGTTCCATATCGGTGATGGGCGACCGTTTTGCCGAAAACCATTCCTGAAGAACGGGATCGTCGTACATGTGCAAACCGTAGGACTTCAATTTATCCAGAATGAATTCCGTCCGGCTCGCGGTCTGCGCCAATTTGTTCTTATGGAACAAATTCATTTGGTTATCGGCGTACTTGGAAAATTGGTTGGATAAGAATATAGAAAATAATAGAATAGCTACGGTGAATATGATGCCTATCCACAGATACAAGCGCACGTAATTTCTTGTTAGCAATGGCCGCATGTTTTTCCCTTCTCCATTCACCGTGCGGATTTGTATTCGTTTTCATTTATAACTATATTATTTTGTGTCGCGTTTATATAGGCCTGGGTCAATATATATCAAAATCGTACGGACCTGGTTAATTGGTTATGTAACACCTAACCTCTGTTGTAGAAACTGGTTTCATAACCAAAGGTCGAAAACGTCGTATATTTGCACCGCAAAATGTTTTCTCTTTTAAACTGCGCGGTTAGCGGAAAGGCTGACGATATTTGCAGCAAAAAAAAAGAAAATAACATCCATCTTTAAAAAGAATTCCATGATTTCAAAGTAGGGTCATTCTTTATATGGGCTGACTTTTCGAGCACTTCTACTGCTTGATAAAAACTAAATTTATTTTGTCCTACAAACTCTATACCATCTTCCGAGAAATTCGAAACGTTCCCCATTGGAAACAGAATAAATTGATATTCACCAATTGCCATATTGGTCACCTCGAAAGTAAATGAGTGCTTATTACTAATTCAAGATACTTCCATGTTATCCAGCCCGTTAGCTCAACGAGGCTGCCGTTCTATGCTGGCTGTCTCGTCCTGTTGTTATGGAACTAACGTTCCTCGTTAATTTAATAACGACAAAATCATTCATCTGTTGTGTCGATACCCACTCCCCTAATTTGAATTCTCAGATGGGATGGGCGGCGTTGACTCATATCGTCAGGCCCGGGTATAAATTCCTTGTTTTTAAGCCGTGATTCGAATACTCTTTTTTGACAACTTCTATTTCTTTCAACATTTTGGCCATTGTTGTAGCAAAAGCATGACATCCAGGAAGTTCTTCTACGAGACCAAAATAATAACCCGAACGATTATTGCTCTCAGGTATATATTCGAAAATGAAGTTGTAGCTCCTTGTCATGTAATTTGCAATATCTTTACTCTCACATCCCCAACCTTTAAGAGTTATTCTGTAACTGATTAACAAACAAATGTACTCGTTAAATAATTCGTTTAGGGAGTTTCAATATCCTTCCAGTTTAACAAAGTGAACCCCCTAAACACCACGCTATCCTGCCCGTTAGCTTAATGAAGCACGTCAGTCTAACACTTAATTTTTGGCTAAGACTTTATTTTCTTCTGACAGAGAATATGAAAATACCACTGTGGCACCCTTATTCACTCAGGTCTCTACGAATCATATAGCATAGAAATATTTTCTGCTATTTCGAATCATCCACTTATATTGTGTCAAGCGGTTTCTTAATGTTCGTTTAATAGAGAGTAGTCAACAATGATGTGAGGAAGGAGGGGGTTGCAATGATCGGAGAACGTATTAAGATGCTACGCAAGAGAAATGGCTTATCACTGACCGAACTCTCCAAAAGAGCCGGTGTCGCGAAATCTTATTTAAGCTCCATTGAACGAGGGCTTCAACAAAATCCTTCGATTCAGTTTCTCGAAAAGGTAAGCGCTGTATTGAAGGTTACAGTTGAAGAATTTTTGAATATCGACCAGTCTGAGCAAAAGGTTGATCATCTTGAACATGAATGGTCCGAATTGGTAAGAGAGGCTGTGGCCTCTGGTGTCAGCAAGGATCAGTTT
This sequence comes from Paenibacillus sp. P4_A7, assembly GCF_056402455.1. NCBI lineage: Bacteria > Bacillati > Bacillota > Bacilli > Caryophanales > Paenibacillaceae > Paenibacillus > Paenibacillus sp. P4_A7. Next base: position 46,539 of record NZ_JBFUHJ010000016.1, read on the forward strand.
AAAGAATTTTTGGAATTTAACAAGTGGAAAATCAAGCGCGAATAACGTTTTATTTGTTATTAAACAGCCGTTTCTTGAGTGTCATCCTTATCACTTTCCTGAAGGCACAGAAAAACTTTACGCACGTCTTCTTTCGTAAACCCCATTGATCGAGCGCTTTTTATTAGGGCTACCCATTCCAAATCCAAGTCCTGATTATCCTCTGATTTTACAAGTCCCATAATCCTATGTCCCCCATTCATTCTGGGACGGTTGCACCACTGACTCCTTGCGGTTAAGGTGCCCAGATACTAATCGCATTTCAACGTCTCCCTTTTGCTGCTTCATTTGATTTCTTTATCTATTATAAATCAGCTCTTTTACGCATGTTATCGCTTCATGTCTCACAAAAATGATAGATTATTACATTCTTTGTCGAAATGGTTGTAAAGGTCACATAATGCTTTTTTACTTGTCTTACTAATTCACTTGACTTGGGATAGTTCTTTTAACTTTCCTGCCCGTTGAACAAACATGAGGACTTCAATTATGGTATTTTCGACTGATTTCTTTATTTTACTCACATTAAAAAAGGGCGATGCAGGAACATCGCCTTTAAGCTACGGCAGAGAATGATGTGAGATGATCTTAACATCTTGTCCACCATCCCCTCATTTATAGCGTATGTGGTTATACTCAAAATTCTTGGACTTATAACAGCTGTATTCAATACTTAGAAAAATAGATCTTACCCTTCTTCAACTATCCTGCCAGTTGAGAAGACGAATATATAGGTTGCTGATAGCTATTTTCTTGATTTTGGCTTATAAACCCCGCCTTCTCATATAAATCGATAGCTTGTTGTTTTCTTTTTCTACTGTTAAAGATATAACCCTACATTTACGGTGTTTTTCTTTTATAAATTCAAAAATTTTATTTAAAGACTGTTTTCCATACCCTTTACCTTGAAGTACCTTATCAATCTGAATCCACCAATCCAATAATTATCATCACTGTTTGGTGTATAGCTAATATAAAACGCACCAATAATTTTATTATTTTCATACAAAACATACGGGTCTAAAGCCTCATCCCAAGGTTCTATAAAAGCAAACGCTAGTGATTCTGCAATATTTGGAACAAAAGATTTTTGACTTTCGTGTACTGATAGTTCAAATGCTTCTTCCCAATTGTTCTCAACAACAGCCATACTGAAAGGCTAACTCCATTACAATCATCTAATCATTTTCGTCCTCATATCCCCATCGTTCCAGAAGCCATTTATTTTCTATAATATCATCCTCAGTTAATCGGCCCAATTTCATTTTGGCAAGAAGAATGAGTTCTTTACGACCTGTGTACTCGAAGTCCTTGTAGATCTCCTGGTTCTTCTTATGGAATAGATGGATTTTCTCAGTAAGTTCGAAATATGGAAACACCCCTGATTTCCAATCCAAAAAAGATTGATACAGGGGTTCCAGAGCTTGTTCCGTTACCAGTTTGTGATACTCGTCAATAATTTCACGCTCTTGCTGTCTTTTTTGTTGTTTAGAAGTTAATTTGCTCTCCAAGTTTATTCTCCTTTTTTGTATTGAACTATGGCGCCCTTTTAAAGACATACCGCCGTTACTTAAAAGCAAAGGACGCTAAAAGAACCGATGATAAAGTTAGTAAGAAATGGCCATTCGTCTAGTCGGATGCGTATCGGTTACGAATGAGGCTTTACAGGAATCCTCACGCTTGCCAGATACTTCTTCAACCACACTTTGCACTCGGTCGTGAAGTACACCTACTCTGCGTTAATCCCTTGCCATTGACAATTGCAGAGCAGTTCTCCCAGTTCAGGTCCTCGATGTTTACCTTCTCGATCTCTCCAACTCTACAGCTGGTACTGTATAAGAACTCAAGTAAAGCTCGTTCTCGGAAAAAGGGATCGAACAAAACGAATTCAATGTTCTAAGCTACTTCGCTTTAAGCGGGCAGATTGCTTTGCCAAATATTCCTTTAGGAGTAGTAGTGTGACCTCCGAAATATCAAGATCGCCAAGGTCTGAAACAACATCTATAGTTGAAAGCATATGCTTTGAGTGTGCTTGGACTAAATCCCTGTATTCCTTTATCGGCTTCAAACAGTCTCCACAATTCTCATAAATTCATAAAAAAACCTCCCACTAGACCTATTACATCTAGGGTTGCTCCAATAAGAGGTTTAATCTGTTTTTAATGTTTGCACTTAACTAACGTCTCCCGTTAGCATTCCTGTAGAGCGTTATTTTTCCGCTTTGCAAAAAAACGAGCGCCTCGGTACGATGGAAGTACGCAACGGGTCATAGCCCTAAAAATTCCATCATCCAGGAGGACGCTCTATTATGAAGTTTAAATCGCAAGCGAGACAAAATCAACTCATTGAAAAAATTACTGCTCAGCATTTAGTTGTCGGGATCGACATTGACCAGCAGATGCATGTTGCGCGCGCTGTAAACTTTCGTGGCATCATTATCGGAGACTACTTATCTTTTTCKAATGACGAGGAGGGATTTCACAGTCTCTTGCTATGGATTCAAAARCTGCAAACCAGCCATAATTTAAGCGTATCGTCGGGATGGAACCAACCGGGCACTCCGATTTTTTTGTATAATGGCTCATAAACCAAGTAAAATCAACGTGTTCTCAATAGCACTAATTTAATGATCAATTTATTTTTTTCGAAATGGAGACGAATTTAAGAAGTTCATCGTAACCGTTAGCGTTAATCAATCACTTCCTGCCGTCGGAATCGATTCTCGACTTTACTTATGTCAGCCTTTCACCGCGCCCATTGTCGCGCCTTCCATCAACAGCTTCTGGAACAGAATGTAGATGATAATGCACGGTATCATAGAAATTGTTACTCCCGCGAACAGCGTCACCCAATCGGCGGTATACTCCATCTGCTTGTTCGCAGAATACATTTGTACCGCGATCGGATACTTCTTAGGATCGCTTAAGTAAATGAAAGGTCCCATAAAGTTATTGTAGAATCCAAGAAACTTAAATACGGCAACCGTAACAATACCCGGCGTCGATAGAGGAACGACAACCCGCCAAAATCTTTGGAACAGCGTGGCGCCATCCATCGTTGCGCTCTCTTCCAATTCCTTCGGCAGAGAGCTCATAAAACCACCCAGAAGCATGAGATAAAATACACTTTCCCCTAGGCTGGACAATAGAATTAAACCTGTCAGGCTATTCGTTAATTCCAGTTCCCTCATAACCACGTACTGAGGAACGAGAGCATTTACACCAGGTAGAAATAAGGAAAGCATAATCAAGCCCCAAATTACTTTTCTCCCCTTAAACTCCATACGCGTCAGCGCGTAAGAATTGAGCGTCGTGAAAAAAATACCGAGTACCAAGCTTCCGCCCACATAATAAAAGGTATTCAGAAGCGACTGGCCAAAGCCGTATTGGTTCCAAGCCTTCGTATAGTTCTTCCACTGCAACTCCGTTGGCAGCGCCCAGATGTTCTGAAAAAATTCCGGATTGCTCTTAAGTGACTCATAGAAGACCCAAGCAAGCGGAAAGAGAATCGTCAGCGCCCATAAGAATAACAGGATGCGCCAGATGACATCCATAAATG